>NZ_JACSKX010000007.1:0-145339 GCF_018617835.1 Exiguobacterium sp. s101
AAAAACCTGAGCCCGGTGGAATACCGGACGCAGGTTCTAAAGGTCGCCTAACGAAACTATTTAGTGTCTAACTTTTTCGGTTCAGTTCACATTCCCACAACCTTTTTTATACCATCGTCATCTCGCCCGCTTGGCTTTGATCTTCTTTTCTCCGAAAGTAAAGCGCCATCGACAAAGAGAGCAATATCAAGACAAAATAGACAGTCCGTTGCCAAAACGTAGCTTCGGTGTCCCCTTGGAACAGTGCAATGATATAATCACTCCCACTGACTAAAAACAGTCCGGCAAGCAAAAGAAAGATTCGATAGCCGGCCCGACTCCGCTCCCCTTTCACTTTGAAGAAAAGGACACCATAGTAGACAATCGCCAGAATCGTCACATAACCGATTACGCCAACAACCCAACTCATCTTGATGCCTCCCTCACTCTCTATTTTTCTGTTTCCTCCCCGTTATCTTAACATATTCTATTCATCATACTATGTTAAGATGGTCTAAAGAAAACGCGGAAAGGAACGATCCTATGAAAACGTTTCGCCTCGTCCAAGTCCGTCTCGTTCAAGACGAATACGGCAATGAACTGAACTTACCAATCGATTTGCTCGACGGATTGATCATCTCCAAAGAACACGACTCTGAGTGGCTACTCGAGATGCTCGTACCGACCGAGTCCGCGGTCACGCTCCATCACTACTTAAACAAACGAATTCTTATCCTCGCCGAGGCAATCATTACGTCCCGGACGAATGCCCCGGCTGCGCTCGCCTTGACGTTCACGAGCGAACGCGCTTTGAACGATCATCATACGTTCGTCGCCGAGGGACTTATGTTGATCCCGAAACAGGATGCTACGAAACAAGTGCTTGATTCCTTGATTCAAGATGGGGTTGCCACATCGAATTTGAAACCAGCTTTCTTCGAGAAGAAAGTCGAGCTGCAGCAAACGTTCAGCCGTTTCGCCTTTAATCAATTAGTCAAAACCGGGTCATTCGAATAATCGAATGACCTTATTTTTATTTCCCCACAACCTTGGACCCTTCAAACAAAAAAAGACGGAGAAATAACCTCCGCCTCACACGTAGATAAAGAACAAGATGACCATCATTGTCATTCCGATAACTTTTAACAACGTGCTGCCGAGAAAGGCGAGAACCGTCCCGACGCCGATACTCCATGCCTCGCGTGTCGTCTTCCCGAGCGTCAATTCTGCCAAAAATGCGAAGATGAACGGGAAAATAAGGACTCCGACGAGCGGGAATATGAAAGGTCCGGCAATCAAGCCGATCGTCGCGCCCCATTTCGCTCGTTCCGAGCCACCTCGTTTGTCCACCGTTGCCCGGGTAACGACATAGTCAACCCCAAACAAAAAGATGAGGAAGACGGATTGCCATACCCAGAACGTCCAAGTCAGTGGCTCAAATGAGAAACCAAACCCATAAATCATGTAACCGATAAACAAGAATAGGACACTCGGAATGACTGGGTAAATGAGTCCGGCAAAAGCGACTACAAATGATGCGATAATAAATACCCATAATAAGGTCGTCATGACATTCTCCTCATTTCATAATGGCCGGATCGGTGATATGGTCAGCTACATTGACTGCCTTCACCTCAAACTGACCATGTTGATGGATGATATAGTTCGAGCAGGCGTTCCGCATCGCATGACGGAACGTGTATGTGTCATCAATCGCTGAAAGCGCTGCTTTGATTGCATGTGAATGGCAGACGACAATGATGCGCTTGCCTGGATGTGTGTCGACCAAATGCTTCATTCCTTCTAAAACACGGGCGCGCATCTCACCTTCCGACTCGAGGCCAGGAAGGCGCTCTTGATCATCGGCTTGAACAGCCTCATAAATACCTTTTACCGGTTGTCCCGATGCCGCTCCAAATTCACGTTCAATAAACCGTTCATCTAAACGAATCGCCCCATGCTCGATACCACATGATGTCGCAATCGCTTCTGCCGTATGAACCGCACGCGATAAGGGACTAGAAACGATGATGTCCCACTGTTCTTGACTTAAAAAAGCTGCACTCTCTTCGGCCTGTTGACGTCCGAGTGCATTCAAAGGATTATCTTCGCGCCCTTGAATAATTTCTAAACGATTCCAATCGGTCTGACCGTGCCTGACTAAACATAACTCTGTCACTACTTCCACTCCTTATACTTTCAATCATCACTCATCGTACCATCTTCCCTAAAAATCGCAACGTCATACCATGCATTCATCAATAAAACGGTTGATGCGTACCATAAGTTGTTTTTCGTTGATTGGATTGTCCGATTGCAGGAAACTTGCAAGTGAGTGCGTTCCATTAGGAAATGAAATGAGTTGGACGTTCGCACCGACGTCACTCGCATGTTCGACGAAGTGAAGCGCCTGGCCAAATGGCACAATCGGATCTTTCTTCCCATGTAACAATAAGATTGGCGGTGCATCAGCGTATAAATGGGAAACGGGTGAACATTTCACCATCAGTTCACGCCACTCTTCACGGCTTCCTTCATAGAATTTCAAATGAGCCAACCACGTCTGAATGAACTTGAATAATAAAAAGTTTGTTGGTGGATACAAGGCGATAACCCCTTTGATTTTTGGGAGATCATCCCCGAGTTCACCTACAAATTGTTTGTGACGATCGAGTGCTGTCGCGAGCAACAAAGCCGCTCCCGCAGAATCGCCCCACACGAGTAATTGCTGTGTATCAAGCATCAACAACGACTCGTGTTTCTTCAAATAGCAAAGTGCATCTGAAGCATCGGAGATATTATCAGGGAAATACACCCCATCTTCAAATAAGCGATAATCGATACTGACGACAGCGATTCCTTTCCCTAAAAAGTGATCGAGTAACGGATGAAACAACGTCACCATGCTCCGGTCCCCTCTGACAAATGCTCCCCCGTGTGCATAGACCGCTACCGGGAATGGACCTTCACCTGGAGGGAGATATAAATCAAATTGGAGCGGACGATCGTTGACAATTTTATACGTGTACGTGTGACGCCGGCGTGTTGTCGGTCGAATCGGCAATTCGGGTTCTTGCCATCTGACAAGTGACCCATACTGACTCCACACGCTAGCCCCGGCTGCAGTCGCGGCAGCAATCGCCGCACCACCTACAAACCAGGCAGTCTCCTTTCTCATACAATCCACTCCTCGTCCCTTTTTTTAATCATATTCCCGTTTTTTTCAAAAATCTATCCATCAGAAGTCGGACTTGACGTGCTTCGAAAGGCACACTATAATATTAATCGCAGTCATAAAACGTAATTGTTACGATTTAATATTCAGATAATTTTTGAAAGGTGGACGATGAAAGATGAAAAAGACATGGCTAGGTGCCGTCGCTGCCGGGACGCTTCTACTTGGAGCTTGCGGTAATACCGAAGGAGATAACACAACGGAATCAACGGGCGACAAATTGACGGTGTATGCCTCGACCTTCGCTTTAAAGTCAATAGCTGAAGAAATTGGCGGAGATCAAGTCAACGTCGAAATGGTCATTCCACCCGGAGCAGACCCGCACACATTTGAACCCACTTCTAAGCAGATGACTCAAATTGCTGAAGCCGATCTCTTTTTGACGATTGGTCACGATTTAGAGCCATATGTCGAATCAATGGAGAAGAGTTTAGATGGACAGAACGTCACCTTCGTTAAAACAGCGGAGAACGTGGTGTTGCTCGATGCAACTGATACCGTTCATGTTCATGAAGAAGATGGACACTCGGAAGACGGGCATGCCCATCACGACCACGGACAATACGACCCTCACGTTTGGCTCGACCCAATGAACGCCTTTACAATGGCGGAAGCCGTTGAAGCAGCTCTCAGTGAAGAGGCCCCGGACTATAAAGACGAGTTTGCGGATCGCTTAAGTGCATTCAAAGAAGAAACGGACTCCCTAGATAGTGAATTGGCAGCAGCGGTCGAAAACGGGACGAAATCAGAACTTCTTGTAACGCATGCCGCTTATGGCTATTTAGCTGAACGCTATGGATTCGAACAATTACCAATCGCCGGACTCACACCTTCTGAAGAACCATCACAACAAGCCCTCAAACGAATCATTGAAGAGGCTCGTCTCCACGACTTGAACTATATTGCCTTTGAAGACACGGTCACACCAAAAGTTGCTGAGGTCGTGAAGCAAGAAATCGGCGCAGAAAGCGTGACGATTTACAACTTGGAATCGGTCACAAAAGAACAGATGGATAAGAGCTATTTCGACTTGATGCGTGAAAACGTCAAGGCACTCGAGACAGCTTTGAAATAATTAAAATCCCGAAACGAGATGGCTCGTTTCGGGATTTTTTCATGCTTCTATTCGACGGTCTAACGTCTTCATCGTGACGAGAAGCAGGATCAGGAGCGATACTATGACGCTCATCATCCAGAAATCCCCGTCCATGAAGAATGATCGCGTCCACTCCCCTGTACTCATTCCCAACCACGCTTGACTGACACCAAATCCAATCAGTGCGATCACACCAAAACGAATCCATGTCATCTTCGGAACAAACCGTTTGCTGACGAGATAGCTATTCAACACCAATAGACCAATATAAGCGGCGAGTAGAACGTTCCAAGCCGTGTCAAATAGGACAGGCACCACCCCGCCCGTCACAGCGTACCCCCATGTCACCAAGAATACAGTGAATGAGATGAGCGTGATGCGATAAAGCGACTTGACTCCCGTTTGATACGCAAGAAACGGGTTAATCAGAATGCCAATCCAGATGAGTGTGCCAATCACGTCCATGAGCGAATCTCCTTTATACCATTTTTTTACATAGTATCACATCAGGTCCATCCTTACTCATAATAAATTAAGACAAACTCTTCTCGGGACACGGCCGTCTCACAGAACTGTTGCAACCGGGTCCAGTCTCCCCAAATCGTCTCGAACTCATCTTTTGCCACGAGCGCCATGTCTTTCACGTCATCTCGTCCGAACGCATGCAACGTGTCTTTGACGATGTGAAGCAATTGAGGAGTCAGTATACCGACAACGACCGCCTGCGCTTCATTCACAATCAACTCCTCGCCAACGAGTGCCATTTCCATATTGTATGTGTCCGCCCCATCGATATACACTTCGATTTGACTGAGCACGCGTTGAAACGGTTCCACATTCGGAAGCGTCAGCGTGTCGTCCCGATCCCGATATTGCTCATGCATATGAATCAACCAGTCTAAAATCATCTCCGGTTCTTGGTTGAACGATACCCATACTTCTGGGGAAACACGTACATAATGCGTCGTCTCCATACATGAACGCCCCCTTTTTTATGACATTACCCGTCTTGTATATGTAAAAAAACCGCCTACTTAAATTCGTAGACGGTTTCCTACATCAAAAACGATTTGTTCCTGTTTGTTGTTCTTCTGGTTCGCTCTCCCAAGCTTCGATATATTCACGGCCAGGAAGGTTCTCAACCGAGTCGACATAAAAGACCGGGTCTTCTCCTGCTCGACGTTGTAACAAGTAATCATCGAGAACGGCGCGAGCCACCTTCGCCAAGCGGAAGATCGCATACAAGTTCACGAGTGCCATGAGACCCATGAACACGTCCGCAATCGACCAGACGAGACCTGCAGAACGGACCGCACCAAACAAGACCATTCCGACGACACCGATGCGATAGAGCGTGACGTAGATTTTTTTATCTGAGATGAACTGAATGTTCGTCTCTCCGTAATAATAGTTTCCAAGAATCGAACTGAAAGCGAATAAGAAGATTGCAATCGTCAAGAACGATGTCGCTACCGGACCGACTTCTGCTGTCAATGCAGCTTGTGTCAGTTCGACACCTGCAAACGATTCTGAACCTGCTACTCCTGAAATCAAGATGATCATCGCTGTCGATGTACAGACGAGTAATGTATCCACGAAGACACTAAACGATTGAATCAATCCTTGTTTGACAGGGTGTGACACTTCCGCTGTTGCAGCGGCGTTCGGCGCAGAACCCATACCTGCTTCGTTCGAGAAGAGACCACGACGAATCCCTTGAAGCACCACCGCACCAATCGCACCACCGAAGAGTTGCTCGATTCCGAGGACTCCCTCTGAGAAGATGAGGCTGAAGACGTCTGGTAGGAGATTGACATTTGTCACCATGATCCAAATCGCGAGTAGGATATAGCCACCTGCCATGACTGGAACGATAATACTCGACAAGAGTGCGATAGATTGAATCCCACCGAAGACGACAACGGCCGTCACAATCGCAAGGACAATCCCAACGACTGTTGTACTGATCCCAAACTGATTACTCACAGAGAGTGAAATCGTATTCGACTGTACCGAGTTGAATGCAAATCCAAATGCGAACGTAATCAAAATTGCGAATAAAACACCGAGCCAGCGTTGACCAAGCGCACGTTCCATATAATAAGCCGGTCCCCCGCGCCATGTGCGTCCGTCACGAATCTTATACACTTGTGCCAATGTACTTTCGACGAATGCAGATGCTGCTCCAATCAAGGCAATGAGCCACATCCAAAAGACCGCCCCTGGACCACCGAGCGCAATCGCTGTCGCCACACCGGCAATGTTACCTGTACCGACACGTGCCGCCGTTCCGATTGCGAACGCTTGGAAAGAAGATACTTGTCCTTTCTCACGCGCCGTCCCTTCTTTAAACAAAAGACGGAACATTTCAGGAATCATACGGAACTGGACGAACCCCATACGAACCGTAAAATAAAGACCTAATGCGACAAGTACAACGATGAGCACTTGCGACCACAACAAATCGTTCGCCTGCGAAACAAGCTTCTCTACCAATTTCTCCATACTAATCCTCCATCATTCTAAAACTCTTAACAAAAAAGTCATGTCAACTTTTTTAACATGAGTAGAATTATAGGTAAATTATACGAAAATTGCAATATTAATTCACTTTCTTGCATGATGGACTATTTGACCAAATCGAATCTTGCAAAAAAAAAAAAAAAACGAATCAGATTGCTCATCGCAACCCGATTCGTTAAATATTTCATATTTAGATAAAGAGGTTCAAGTTGCCGTCTTCTGCTGCGCCAAGATATGCCGCAACACCACCAAGGTCGACCCCCTCGATCAGTTCTTCTTCTTTGATGCCCATGACATCCATCGACATCGTGCAGGCTACCATTCTCACACCTGCTTCTTGCGCTGACTTGATCATCTCTTCGACAGAAGGGACGTTCTTGTCACTCATGACTTTTTTCATCATTTTTTGACCGACACCACCGAAGTTCATGTTCGAGAGCGGAAGTTCGCCGGCATGTCCTGGCATCATCATACCGAACATTTTTTCAAGGCCTTGTTTCTTCACTTCCGGTGCGTCCGGTTTGCGAATGACATTGAGTCCCCAGAATGTGAAGAACATCGTCACGTCTTTACCCATCGCTGCAGCACCTTGCGCAATGATGAGGGATGCGAGCGCACGGTCAAGGTCTCCACTGAAGACGACCATTGACGCACCGTCTTTTGTTGGAGCGCCCGCCTGCGGAGCAGCCGGACCTTGTCCTTTTTGAAGGATGGCTTCGACTCGTCCGTTAACAAATTGTTTCGAGACGAGCTTATTGCCTGTCTTCTTCGCCCACGCTTCGATATCAGCGAAGAATCCTGGATCACTTGCGAGTACGCGGAGCGTTTCGCCTTCTCCGAGGTCTGCGACTTTCTTATTCACTTCCAGAATTGGTCCCGGGCATTGTAGACCACACGTGTCTAAAATAACCGCTTCACCAATTGGTGCATTCGTCATCTGTGCTGATTCCTCCTCTACAACAGTTGCTGCAGTTTCATTTGATGTGTTCGCCTCTTCAAGCGCCTCGAAATCACGATTGATTTGTGACCACGTTTTGTAGCCACCGCTCAAGTTCTTCACTTTGAATCCGTTTTGACGCAAGATTCGTGATGCGAGATATCCACGCAGACCGACTTGGCACGTTACATAAATTGTTTCATTCCGGTCATAGTTGTCTAAGTTTTCACGTAATGAATTCAACGGAACGTTGATTGATCCCGGAATCTTCCCAAGTTCATGTTCTGATTCGTCACGCACGTCAAGCAATGTCGCTCCATTTTTCACGAGCTCATCGATTTCATCCCAATGTACGACTTCGTTGTCGCCGAGCACGACGTTCGAAGCGACATAGCCGATCATATTGACCGGATCTTTCGCTGAACTGAATGGTGGAGCGTAACTGAGTTCGAGATCCGGAAGGTCAAGAACTGTCAAACCACCTTTCATCGCTGTGGCAAGGACATCGATACGTTTGTCGACTCCATTGATGCCGACACCTTGCGCACCGTAAATCTCACCCGTTGTTGGGTGGAACAAGAGTTTGAGCGAAACTGGTGTCGATCCTGGATAGTACCCTGCGTGTGAACCCGGGTGCACGTGGACGGCTTCATAAGTCTTACCAGCCGCTTTCAAACGTTTTTCGTTCCATCCTGTCGATGCGACCGTCATATCAAACACTTTGGCAATTCCTGTTCCCATCGTTCCGTTGTATTTAACGTCACGACCATTAATGATATCCGCCACAAGACGTCCTTGACGGTTCGCTGGCCATGCGAGTGGTACAACGGTTGGTTCTTGGAAGACATAGTCGAGTACTTCGACGGCATCTCCGATTGCATAAATATTTTGATCTGATGTGAGCATTTTTTCGTTGACACGAATCGCGCCGCGCGTACCTGTCTCAAGGCCCGCTTCCCGTGCAATCGTCGATTCAGGGATGACACCGATTGACATGATGACCATATCCGTATCGATGACGCGACCGCTTGTCAAATGTACTTTCTTCCCTTTTTCAGAGAATGAAGAAACACCGTCTGATAATTGAAGTTCGACACCGTGAAGGCGCATGTGTTCATGAATTGGAGCGACCATCTCGCGGTCAAGTGGCGTCATGACTTGGTCTGCCATCTCGACGAGTGTGACGTCAACGCCGCGCTCACGTAAGTTTTCCGCCATCTCAATCCCGATGAAGCCCCCACCGATTACTGTTGCGTGTTTTGGTGCTTTGTCATCAACGTAGCTACGAATTTTATCCGTGTCCGGGATGTTACGTAGTGTGAAAATATCTTCTGCTTCATCGATTCCAGGAATGTTCGGACGAATCGGTTTCGCCCCCGGTGATAAAATGAGTACATCATATGACTCATCATACGTTTCACCGGTTTGGACGTGTTTCACTGTCACCGTTTTTTCGTCACGGTTGATTTTTGTCGCTTCCGTCAAGTTGCGGATATCGAGTTGGAAACGTTTGTTCATTCCTTCAACTGTTTGAACGAGCAATTTTTGACGATCTTGAATGACGTCTCCGATGTAGTATGGAAGACCACAGTTCGCGAATGAAATATACTCCCCACGGTCGAACATGACAATTTGGTTTTCTTCATTTAAACGACGGAGACGTGCTGCTGCAGATGCACCACCTGCTACTCCACCAACGATTACGATTTTTTTACTCATTGTCCATTTCCTCCTCTGACGACTTCTCCTGGCCAACTCATCAAGCCATCTTCTATATTGACCACTTTATAGCCTCTTGCCTCCATTTGCCAAGTTGCTTGCGTGCTACGTGCACCAGAGCGGCAAAGAACGACATATTCTTCAGCAGGATCGAGTGTATCAATCCAAGTGGTGATTTCTGATAACGGATAGTTTTTTGCACCTTCGATATGACCTTCTTCAAACTCGTCACGTTCACGTACGTCGACGATGTTTACAGGCACTTCAAAGTCCATCTGACGTTTTAAAGCGGATGCTTTCATCACTGATCTACCTTTCCTTTTCGATTCAATCTATACCATTCGGCTTGGTAGCTGGCGTCCAACAAGTTTGTGATTTGTTGAACATTTCGCTTCCACGTCATTAATATACCCCCTTAGGTATTAGAATGCAAGAAATAATTTTGACGAAATGTAGAATTTTTCTTCATTGCTCATTCGGATAGTTGATGCTCGACACATACTCCCCCATGTATTAAGATAAGCCTACACAATGAATAGTTGGTTAACTGAACAATTTTTCCTATAGAGGTGAATGATATGGAACCGTATGTATACGATGCAAAAGTATTGAATCGCATGAAACGCGTGGAAGGACAAATTCGCGCCATCATTCGTATGATGGAAGAAGGGAAAGAGTGTCGCGATGTCGTGACACAACTCAGTGCCGCCCGATCCGCACTCGATCGTGCCTCGACAATCATCGTGGCTAAGAATTTAGAGCAGTGCATCATCACAGCTCAGGAAGATGGTGAAGATACGTCAGAAACGGTAGAAGAAGCCATTAAAATGTTGATGAAACGCTAGTTCCCCTTGCTTTCCCTGTTCAAATGGGAGAAAGTTAGAGTAACGACTTACTAAGGGGGATTTCCTTGTGAACTTCGAAGAAAAAGTAGAATCATTCAAAGCGCTCGCCGCTGAACGCAATATGACGTTCAAAGAGAGCGACACTGAAACGCACGTCACGTTTTTGACGCGTGAAACAACAAAATCCGGGGCTCAGCCCGTTATGATTATCGCTTTTAACAAAAAGACGACAGACGCTGAGTTGTACGCTGCGACCGTCACGCACGTCCCAGACTATGTAGAAGATTTACCGATTCTCAATGCCTTGAACGAGTTCAACCAGGAGTTCAAATACTTCCGCTGCGTACTCGACAGCGATCGTGATGTCACACTCGCCTCGACACTCGACCTCGACCTCGGTTTCTCACCAGAGATCATCTTGCAACACTCATTCATGATGTTCCAAGCGGCCGATGAAGTGAACGAGTACATGCAAAAATTGTATACACAAGTACAATAATGAAAAGCCGCCCGGATTTTTTCCGTGGCGGCTTTTTTGAAACATCTTTCTACTCCATCTCGTATGGTTGACCAAGGAGGCGATTCGACATGACACGTTATGAACGATATGTAGAGGCACTAGATGCCATCAAAGAAGCGACGAAATGGGAACTGACAGATGATTTCCGACGCTTGATGGCCATTCATTACGCGATTCACAACACCCCGTTCGATGCATCACGATTTTCAGACGCACGTGATACATTGAAACAAAAAACAAAGATATTCTCAAAGTTCAGAGGTAGCCAAAACCTCGTGTGGCTTTCGTTTCTCGACGCTAAGTACGAAGACATCGGAACTGCGATCGATGAGGCGCTCCGACTTGATACATTGCTCGACCGTAAACACTTCCGCTTCAGTTCATTGCGTCCTTTTTTAGCGAATCAACTGATCAATGTAGATCACCCTGAGCAAAGACTCGATGAGGCGACGGACCTGTACCAAACGTTTAAGCAACATCATCCCTGGTTGACGAGTGAGGAAGACTTGTTATCAGCACTCGTACTCGTCCAAGCGTTTGACGACGTCATCGATTTAAATGAACGCATCGAGCAGCACTATACATTATTGAAAGACCGACTTCCGAAGTCAAACGAACTTCAACTCGTCTCTCATTTACTGACATTCAGCGACTCTTCTCCAGAAGAAGCGGTGTCACGATTGCTCACTTGGAAGTCGCACTTAGAGGAAGTAGAAGTATCCATCCGTCGTGAACACTTGCCTGCGCTCGCCCTACTTAGCATCGTGACAGAGCCGAACATGGATTCCATACACGCCGTAAAAGAAATTGTGGATGTGGAAAAAGACAAGCAGCGCTGGTTCAATACACATAGCGTGCTCGTCGCTCTTCAACTTGTGGCAGCCGACCACATCACTACTGGAGAAGCGAACGATTTATTGCTTCACGGCACATTCGCTCATCTGCTCGCGATGCAACAAGCGATGACGGCTGCCACGACTGCCGCAGTCATTGCCAGTACCACGTCCACGAACTAAATTAGACGAGGTATGTCGCGAGACACGTCAGTACAAATACAGAATTCGCAATCTCCACAATCCCAATCTTCATGATTGGGACTTTTTTGCCGTAGAACCAAATAGCACGAATCAGGCTTGGTGCGTAAGCTAATACGAGCAGAGGATAACCCAGTACAATGAACACGATGATCAGTAGTATATGATACCCCCACGAAAGGTTCCGATAAATAATGCTCTTCTTTTCCCGAATCATCGTCTTGACGAAAAAGATACTCCCGAAGAAATATAAGTATGGTAAGACAAACACCCATATCATCGTCTCATCTAAGACGCGTGCCCCAAGATAATAGCTCGCCATCCCGCCGATACAGAACGAAGTGACAGCACTAGCGTCGTTCCATACGTTTCGTTCATCTTTGATTTTGGCAAAGTAAGCGTTCACGAGACCAAATGGGATCATCGCAACGGCGAACCAGATGAGACTCCACACCACGAGAAATACTGGCACGATAGCTGCGATAGCAATGATGAGATACATCATTACCGTGCGTAAGAGGTCACGCGACTTCTTGCGCTGTTTTATGTATTGGAATAAGAAAAATGTACCCATGTAAACAAATAGCCATGCGATTGCAAAAGATACGTGTGCCCATGTCCATCCTCCGACCATTCCTCCGAGAACGAACGGTAAAATGAGCATCGACCATGCCCCATGTTGATTTGGAATCATCCATTTCATCACCTATCACTCCTTCATCCTTCAGTGTATTAGACGGTGAAGGCATAATCTATGAGATTTGACACAAATAGCGAAAAAGAAAAATATGAACCAAAAAAAGATCTCATGCGAGATCGTTTTTTGGTGTCCAATTTGGCACGACAGGTGTCGCTTGCGGTTCGTCGACGACGAGCATCTTTGTGACGACCCGCCCGGCGATTGACACCGCGACGAGCGTATACAATGCGCTCGATAATGGTAAATAGATGAGTGAAATCCCAAGGACGATCACATCAAAGATAATCAAAATCGTGCCGACCGACACGCCTGTCCATTTCGATAAGCCAATGGCGAATAAATCGTCGCCTCCGGTAGCTCCACCTGACTTCAAGACGAGACCGAGACCATATCCGGTCAAAATCCCACTCGCGATGGCAGCGAATAACGTCGCCGGCCATACTTGAATATCAAACGTGAGCAAATCGAGACGGTCCCACATCGCATAACTGAGCGATAAGCACGAAGCGGCTAATACCGCCTGCCCGACAAAACGCCATCCTCTCCACCACAAAGCGACGATAAAAAATGGGATGTCGAGCACGATCATCGAAATCGCCGGGTCGATATCAAATAAATAACGACCGAGTAGCGATAATCCGACGAACCCGCCTTCCGCCAAACCAAACTGTTCATTCAAATAATAATAACCGAACGCCATGATTAGCGTTCCGAGCACTATGGTAGCAACTCGTTTCATTCCGATTGTCCTCCCCGTTCTTGACGGAGAGGAGGATCCTCAGTCGTAGCCGCGGTTCCATCTGTTCCATCTCCGATCTTCCGTTTGTTGATTGATACACGTGATTGTGATCCTTCAACGCTAGAAGTCCGGAAGTTGGAACAGAGGCCATGTCCTCTCGGTATCCATAAAGACCTTCCTTTCTCAAATTGCGCGTAATCTTGTACACAGTTTACCACATATTTTGATTTAGTTGCTGAATGTTACCTTTAGTGCATGTTACGTTTCGGTAAATCTTTCTTCCCGAACCACCACCAGTTCCAATCCCCGAACAGTTTCATGAGGGACGGAACGAGCAGAATCCGGATGATGGTCGCATCAATAAAGATGGCGAGCGCAATCCCGACTCCGAGCTGTTTGATCGGGCTGACGCCTGTGAAGGCGAACGCACCGGTGACAACAATCATAATGATGGCTGCCGAGGTAATGATTTTACTCGTTTTCGCCAGTCCCATCTCCGTCGCGTAGTCATTGTCACCCGTCTCCCGGTAATATTCTTCGATTCGTGAAACGAGAAACACCTCGTAGTCCATCGACAACCCAAAGACGAGCGAGAAGATAAAGACCGGAGTCAAAATACTGATTGTCTCGGCATCATACACATAGCCCGACTCAAAGATGATGACGAGCAGTCCGAACGTCGCCCCTAGACCGAGCACGTTCATGAGAATCGCTTTGATCGGAATCAAGATAGAACGGAACGCCCACATGAGGATGAAGAATGTCGCCAAGATGACAGTGATGACCGCATAGGGGATACTGTCATAAATTTCGTCGTAAATCTCTTCATTGAAGGCTGCCGGTCCACCGACTTCGAACCCTTGATTTCGCCAATCGCGTACGAATGCTTGCGCTTCTTTGTCGCTCGGAGGTACATCAAAGCTCACGTTGACGAGTGCCAAATCCGTATTCCCGTCAAGTGTGACGAGGCGTTCAAGCGGAACGAGTTGTTCAGGTGCCGCCAGGGCGAGTTGCGTAAACGTCTCCGGTGTTAACCCCGATGTCGTCAGGAAAGTCGAGACGTTATCGACGATGTCGACTTCATTCAACTCATCCGTGAGACTCGTCAATTCCTCTAAAATCATCGGATCGGTCAAATCGTTCGCTTCGAACAGAATGACCGCATCGGTCGAATTATCCCCAAACACATCATCCCATCGCTCGAGCGCAGCTCGTGATTCGTATGAGGTCGGGAGCGCGTCGGCATCTGGTATGTTCAACTCTAAATCGCGAACGAACCAAAGGCTCGGTAGTAATAACAACAATGCAACGAGTGTCATCGTCACGGGACGCTTCATCACGAAGCGGGCAAGCTTTTGCCAACGCTTTTCAGAACGGGTCTCATCAGACTTGATGATACGTCCTTTATTCAAGGCCTCACCGACTAAGTAAAGAGATGACGGCAAGAGTGTCAGTGCCGATAACACCGCCCCTGCAACCGCAATGAGTGCACCGAGTGCGATTGCCTGAAAAACGTCGACCTGGATGAACAATAGGCCGGCCAATCCGACAAATACACAAAGTCCCGAGAAGAGAATCGACCGCCCGGCCGTCGCAACGGTTCGTATGATGGCCTCTTCTCTCGATTGTTCACGCGCCAATTCTTCACGATACCGATTGACGAGTAACAGGGAGAAATCAATCCCGAGCGCGATGGCAATCATCGCTACAGCATTCAGGACAAAGATGGATAATTCCATGTTTTGTGCAAAAAAGAATAGTGATCCCGCCGCCACAATGAATGTAATCAACCCGACGAGTAACGGCATGAGCGCGGCGAGTGGTGTGCCAAAAACGAGCAACAACACAACAAGCGCAACCGGAATCCCGATTAACTCTGCCCGAATTAAGTCATTTTTTGAAGCCTCATTCAAATCGTCCGCAAATACGGGTTCTCCCGTCAAGCGGACTTCGGTATCCGTGTCCACGATGAGCGCGTTTCGGACGGCATCAATCGAGGATTCCGCCGCATCGTAATCTTCGAATTCCAGCACGAAATAGGATACGTCTCCTGACCGGGCGTCTGGGTTCTCTGCCGGTGTGATCACCCCGTCAATCTTTGGAATCGCTTCAAAGCTTTCCTGTTGTTCGTCCATAATCGCATCTAGGTCCCCACCTTCGAATAAGACGATCATGGATGCCCCTGCCCGATCAAATCGTTCATTCAATGTATCTTCCACTTGTTGGAACCGTCCGTCTTGAATCGCAAAACCGTTTCCTTTTAATTCACTCGGAAGCTGCAATCCAAAATAAACTGACCCCGCAATTAAAATTGCCCAAACGAGTAGCACCCCATATCGAAAGCGAATTAACTGCCTACCCAACCATTCCATCCTTGTCACTCCTCCCTATCTAACCATTTACTTCCCGTTTCTTTCTCCATTCAGCATCACTTCACAAAAAAATCCTGAACCCGTGCTCGGTTCAGGAGCTTTGTCGTTCAAAAACTTGAAGCCAACTATGACAAAATCTTGGTGGTGCGGACAAGACGACGAGACGATCGCCTCGGTCGTCTAATAGCATAACCTTCAATAATTGATTGTCCGCACACGCGCTTGAACAAAATAGCTCTTTATCCCGGTGAAATAGCTGAAACGACTCCGTCGATGTGATGGCCGTCGTTTCTCCGACTTGATCGAGAATGACCGTGTCACGGTCTCCTTGGTAGGGAATGCGCCAGTTTTCATTCGTTATCACATTTTCAACTAAAAAATGATGAGTTCGTTCATCGAACAGGGTCACGCATGTTTCAGGTGTGAATCGTTCGAAATCATACGTCCCTTGATACGCCAGCTCGATGATGTCCCCGAACATCGGGACTTCCTCGTAACGACTATACCGAAACGTATGATCGTCAAGGTTCAAAGCCACGACATCCGATTCGGCTGAATATAAGAAGATGTCATTACCTTGCCAATGGTGCAGATTGCTAAACCAATCTCCGTTGAATCTTTGTGGAATCGCATGTGTCTCCATCGTTCCTCGTTGTAAATCAATGACTCCATAAAATCCTCTTTCTTGAAACCAAGCTACGGCACGCGTCGTATTCGGCTCCACATATAGGGCGCACGGTGTCCATATCCAGTCAATCTCCCAGCGAATTTGAGATGACTCGTCAAAGAACAAAAAGCCAGTTTGCGCCAAGTACAACATCCAACCTTCACCGACACGTTCTAACCATTCGATCGTTTGATGAAATTGAAAGTCTGCTGTTTGTTTGTACATTTGATCACTTCCTAATTTCAGCTTAGCAACGACCGAAACGAAATTCGATTTTGAATGTGTTCGTTCAACACATTTCTTATTTTCCTGTATACTGACGGTATAGATTTATGGTTTAGAAAGGAGAATTCCAATGCGTCCATTACAATTATCGCCAGAGACCGCTGTTGAGCTTGCGAAAAAATTAAACGTCCCGCTCGAAGAACTGATGCATATGCCGAAGCACATCCTCGTCCAAAAAATGATGCAACTCGAATCATCTCAATCAGAGGGAGACACACCAAAGGAGACGGATTAACGTCTCCTTTTTGATTACTGCTCTTTACGTTTCCGCTTCTTCGATACATACCAGAGACCGCCGATCACGGCGAGTGCAGCACCACCGGCCACAGCGTATTTGCTGTAATCCGGGCGACGCTCGGTCACGACAAGTGTCGAAAGGGGTGCCACCGTCATGTGGCGTTCTTCGACTTGGCGCGGTGCCGTCAGATTGACGGTATGGTCTTCTACGTTCACCTCAAACTTACCAGAAGGAAGTTTGACCTCGACCGCCTCTTCGAGCCCGTTATGATACACGATGTGTCTTTCTACGTAACCCTCTACGTGGCGGCTCAATTCAAACGCAATCACGCCTTCTTCTTCATCGAAGAAACGTAAGTGTTTACGAATCTGTTCCGTGTTCTCGAGTCGGAATAGCGGATATTGCTTCCGCAGACGCAAAAGGCCTTTGACATATTCTACACTTGGCGCTTCTTGTTCCGCTCGTGTCCAGTCCACACGGTTGACGACTTCACCTGAGTTAAAGCTGTTCTCATCCCCGTCTTTTGTCCGGAAGAACTCCTGGCCACTATGGAGGAACGGAAGCCCTTGTCCAAGAAGCACAATCGATGTCGCTAAGCGGTGACGGCGCCGACGTGTCGTCTCATCATCTTCAGGGTTCGTCACGGATAACTTGTCCCAAAGCGTCAAATTGTCATGACATTCAACGTAGTTGACGACCTGGTTCGGCTCATCAGCGAAACTTTGGCTCGTGATTCCACCAGCAATCCCTCGTTTCACGTCTGCTGTCATGTCCGTGTTTCCACTCACCCAGCCCGGCAAGTCTTCGATGAAGACGTCTCCTCGGACACCGTCTCGAATCCCGTCATTGAACTGGGCAATCCGCGGCATTTTGTGCGCATTATGTTGGTTCGCTTTTTTACGGACTGGAAGGGGCGTATCCAAATCCCAACCTTCCCCGATGACAAGGATTGATGGGTCGACGCGGTCGAGCGCCTTTCGAATCTGATTCATCGTCTTGACGTCATGTAGTCCCATCAAATCAAAACGGAACCCGTCAATCATGAATTCTTTGGCCCAGTACGTGACACACTCGACCATGAGCTTACGCATCATCGTGCGCTCGGATGCCGTATCGTTCCCGCATGCCGAACCATCTGCTAGTGTCCCGTCTTCATTTAATCGATAGTAGTAGTCAGGGACAAATTGACCGAGCGGCGTCGTCAACGCATCGTACGTATGATTGAATACGACGTCCATGATGACACGGATGCCTCGATCGTGAAGCGCCTGAATCATTGCTTTTAATTCGATGATTCGCGTCGCCGGGTCATCTACCGACGAAGCGTAAGAACCTTCGACCGCAAAGTAATGCACCGGGTCGTAGCCCCAATTATAGTTGTTTTCCCCCTCACGCGACTCATTCACCGAGCCGTAGTCAAAGAACGGCATCAATTGAAGATGCGTGATGCCGAGCGAGGTGATGTAATCGAGTCCGGTCGGGTAACCGCTCGTGGTCATCGTACCTGTCTCGGTCATACCTAAGAACTTGCCACGGTGCGTGACCCCGCTCTCCGGATGACTCGTCAAATCACGGACGTGCGCTTCATAGATGACCGCTTCTTGTGAAGAATTGAATAGCGGACGTTCTTTGATCCAATGGTCCGGGTTCAAAGATGCCGGGTCGAGCAGACATCCACGCTTCCCATTCACTCCGACGACTTTCGCATATGGGTCGAGCGATTCTACTTTCTTGCCGCCAATCATCGCTTCAAATACATAAAATTGATCTTCGTATAAGGCACGGTCGAGTTCAATCACCCACGTCCCCTTTTCAGCCGGTTCTAGTTCGAGTCGTTCAAACTTACGGGCACGGGCTGTGCGATATACCTTGACCGACATTTGTTCCGCGACCGGAGACCAGACACGTAGTCGAATCTGTTCCCCTTTGAACGTCACCCCTAGGTCTTTCCCGTGATAGGCAACGTGATCTAAGTCTGCATGTGTATGTTGATCCATTGTACGTTCCATCTCTTCACTCCTTCACTGCTTCAAATCTGCTATCATTATAACAAAACCACACAAAGGATGGATGAAACATGGCAAAAGACAATTCTTTCGATATCGTGTCAGAAATGAATCTTGAAGAAGTAAAGAACGCAATCCAAATTGCGGAAAAGGAAATTTTAAACCGTTATGACTTCAAAGGCTCAAAAAGTGAGATGTCCCTCGACAATGGCGACCTCGTCCTCATCTCGGATGACGACTATAAACTCGAGCAATTAAAAGACGTTTTGATCACGAAATTGATCAAACGCGGTGTCCCGACAAAAAACCTCGACTATCAAAAAGTAGAGCACGCACTTGGCGGCACGGTGCGTCAACGCGTGAAATTGAAGAGCGGTATCGATAAAGATGACGCAAAAAAAATCAACAACGCCATCAAAGAATCAAAATTAAAAGTAAAATCACAAATTCAAGACGACCAAATTCGTGTCACGGGTAAATCACGTGATGACCTCCAGGCCGTCATGCAACTCGTGCGTGAGCTCGAGTTGTCCGTCGATGCCCAATTCACGAACTTCCGATGAAACTCGCTATCATCAGTGATCCGCACGGTTCGTTTGATGATTTAAAGGCTGTTCTCGATGACGTTCATCGCGAAACGGAGCACATCCTCTGTCTCGGCGACCTATATGAGTGCCATATCGGAAAGAAGCGACGCCATGAGCGGTTTCATCATGTCGAAGACGTTGTGACGTACGACCCAAATTATGAAGCGTTACTGACCTTCCCAAGTCTACGGGGCAATCAGGAGGAGCGAATCGACGAGGTACTCGTCATCGACCACCCTGTGAAAACACGAATTTCCTTGTTACCCGAACAGACGACTCTTGGAGAGGCACGCTTTTTACATGGGCATCAAGTCAAATGGAACGAGGACTGGGAACCGATTGTCGAGAAAGGGACATACCCGTTCGTCTTCATCGGACACAGTCACATTCCGGGTATTTATCGAAAAGGTAAATCTCTTCCATGGGAAATCGGGACACCGTTTCACTTGAAGAAAAAACGATATGTTATCAACGTCGGCGCCGTCATCTTTGACCGGGAATAGTGTCTATATGACACGGAAGCCCGAACGGTGACACGGATGAAAGTGTGAGCATAGGAAAAGGACCTCAATTTTTTGAGGTCCTTTCGTCTGTCTTACATTTCACCTGGAGCTTCGACACCGAGTAAACGGAGTCCTTCTGTCAATACGAGCGTCACTGCCTTCACGAGAGCGAGACGTGACTGTTTGCCCGCATCGTCTTCTAGGACGCGGACATGGCCGTAATACTTGTTGAACGCTTGCGCGAGGTCAAGTACGTAACGGCTGATGATGGATGGTTCACGGCGTTCATGAGCACGAGTGATGACGTGCGGGAACGCGTTGAGCATCGTGACGACATTCCATGAGTGGTCATCGTCTGCACCGGCGAACGGTGAGCCATCATAGTTTCCTTTACGAAGGAGTGAGTTGGCACGGGCATTCGTATATTGGACGTAAGGTCCTGTCTCGCCTTCAAACTTGAGCATGCTGTCGAGGTCGAATTCAATGTTGTTGATACGTTCATTCTTTAAGTCGTGGAAGACGACTGCACCAACACCGACCATACGGGCAACGTCTTGTGCGTTCGCAAGGTCTGGGTTCTTCTGTTCGATGTTCCCTTGTGCCTTTTCAATCGCTTCTTTCAAGACTTCTTCAAGAAGAACGATGCGTCCTTTACGTGTCGACATCTTCTTCCCTTCCTGCAAGATCAAGCCGAACGGTACGTGATGCATGCCATCGACAAAGTTATATCCAAGCTTACGAAGGACCGAGAACAGCTGTTTGAAGTGAAGGGCCTGTTCGCCACCGACGACATAGTTCGCTTGCACGAAGTTGTACGTCTCGTAACGATAGATCGCTGCTGCCAAGTCGCGTGTCGCGTACAATGTCGCGCCATCTTTCTTCTTGATCAAGCAAGGTGGCAAGTTCTCGTCTTCGAGCGAGACGACCATCGCGCCCTCACTTTCGACTAAGAGATTTTTCGCTTCGAGCATCTCGACGACGCGTCCCATTTTATCGTTATAGAACGCTTCCCCATTGAAGCTTTCGAATTTCACACCGAGGAGGTCATATACTTTTTGGAACTCTTTAAGTGACTCGTCACGGAACCACTGCCAAAGTTCTGTCGCTTCCGCATCACCATCTTCAAGCTTTTTGAACCAAGCACGACCTTCGTCTTCGAGTTCTGGTTGTGTCTTCGCCTCTTCGTGGAAATGGACGTATAATTTTAAGAGTTCTGCAATCGGGTTGGCTCGTACCGCTTCTTCATCGCCCCACTTCTTGTAGGCGACCATCAATTTCCCAAACTGAGTGCCCCAGTCTCCAAGGTGGTTGACGCCGACGACGTCATATCCGTTTTTACGTGCGATTTGGTTGATTGCATTCCCAATCACCGTCGAACGCAAGTGACCCATCGAGAACGGCTTCGCAATGTTTGGTGACGAGAAGTCCGTCACAATCGTTTCATTGCGTGCCTCGTGTGTTGCATACTCTGATTTTTCCTCAAGTACCGTGTTGATGATTTCTTTTGATACGACATCACGGCTCAAGAAGACGTTGACGTAAGGTCCCGCCGCCTCCACTTTCGTGAACAATTCATCGTTCAATTCATTTGCGATATCTGTCGCAATCATAACAGGTGCTTTCCGGTAAGCTTTCGCCAATTGGAAACACGGGAACGCGAGGTCACCGTGCGCCTCGTGTTTTGGCTTCTCAATCAATGCTTCAATTTGGTCAATCGTGAGTTCTTCACCGATGACACGGGATAGTGCTTCTGCATACTTGCGTTCATAACTCATCTGTATGTCCTCCTTCTTCAATAACAACTCATAAAAAAAACGCCCTTTGCATAGATGCAAAGAGACGGGAATTCCCGCGGTACCACTCTTCTTGCCTGCATGATGCAGACCGCTTTATGGTGATAACGGTTCCCTCCGGCTATGCCTACTCTCGTTTCGGATAGCATCTCAAAAGTGCGTTTCGCGACGTTTGTCAGCCCGGGCTCTCACCAATCCCCAGGTCGCTTTGTTGACTAAACCATCGTTACTCTCTTTTTCATCGACATTCGTCTATGCGGTTGAAAAGCAACTTCATTATAGAGGATATTCCCTGTATACTCAATGCTAGAATTCAAGCAGGATAGAAGAGAAGCAGGACTCTCACGAAATCCTGACGAATCTTTACTATTATATCTTGAAATTTCCCAAGCTAGGAGGGAACATATGAATCACTTTCGCAAGATGTCCGTGCTCGGCTGGAGTATATGGAGCGTTTTATTCCTCTTCACCATCGGATTATTTGCATTGGATATCCTGCACGCCCCAACCATCGATCCGTTGTCGTTTATTTTAATCTCATTACTCGTCGTCATTTTTCAACTCGACTCAATCGAAGTCAAAGGTGTGTACTTCACTTTTTCTGAGAGTATCGTCTTAATCTTATTTTTATTTTTTGGATTTGAAACGGCACTCATCGTCAACCAAATCGGATTGTTTATTTTTCAATTTGCCAATCTGAAACCAAAAGTCGCCATCCGTCGATTCCGTTTCACTTATCCTTGGAACGCCATTACAGCTTATTTAGAAATTGTTATTCCGGCAGCTGTCTATCTCGCCATTGGTGGCGAGACCGGACTTGACTTTTATTCACAGGAATCTTTTGTTCCACTCGCCGGACTGTTTCTTGAAATTTTCTTAAACACCGTGTTCCAAAAATATCAGGTGAAATGGTGGTTCCGTGTCGACATCGCCTTGAGCGACTTTATGAAGATTGCATTTTATACGTACGTCGTCAGTCTGATCTTCATTTTAGCGGCGGCATTGTTCCGAGAGACCAATCTACTTGTCGTCAGTAGCATCGCGGCTGCATTAACATTTTTTATTAAGCGGCTCCTCATTCAAAAAGAGCGGCAAGATGCATTCAAATCGTTGATCGAACAATACGATGAAGCAAAAGAAGCCGTCTCCTTGTCACAGAGTGAGGCGCAAGCCATCGAAGTTTTTTTAAGTCAGTGTGAACAATTGAATCACTACGATGAAGGATATGTCGAGTTTAGATTGTTCGATCGTATACTCTACTTTGATTTGAAGACACGTCAACCAATCGATCGACCAGTAGTATACGCACTACTCGACATCAGTCAACCGAATGACCCCGTCCTCGACTATGAGATGCGATTTGAATGGGATGCCTCACTTTCCGATGCTTTCCATAATGACTATCATAGCTTCGTCTCTGTCCGCTCGGAAGAAATAGAAGGAATTCGTACATGGATTGTCATGACCGGCGAGCAGGTTTATGGATATCCAAAAATCATTCAGCAGGAAATCATCAAACTCTTAAAGTCGTTCAATCGGACCATCAGTCGGTGTCATGAACGAGACCGTCTCTATACCGAGAGCCGGACGGATAGTTTGACGCTTCTCGCAAATGCACGCGCATTTTATGAATATGGGATTCAACAAATATCCAATATCTCGATGTATCCGATTTCGGTCGCCATGCTCGATATTGATTTCTTCAAAAAAATCAATGATACGTATGGACATCAAGTCGGTGACCACGTGTTACAAGAATTCGGGCGACGAATTCGACAAGTACTTCGTACAGATGATTTTGCCGCACGATATGGCGGGGAAGAATTCATTTTACTCCTCAACCAGTGTGATATGACCCAAGCGATTGAAGTCGCAGAGCGCATTCGTCACCAAATCGAAGCAAAACCATTTTGTGTCGACCAATACGAAATTTCTGTGACCACGTCGATTGGAGTCGATACGATTGAAGCGTTTGGAAATAAGCGTCTAGATGATACGATTCGAAACGCAGACCGTGCGCTGTATGTCGGTGGGAAATATGCAGGACGTAACCGCGTGGCACACTTCAACAATTTAACGACGTAAACTCCCCTTTCTCACATCGAATTGGGGAGTTTTTAAGTTGACAACTAGATTCGAAACAGGTACGTTAGGGAACGTGTTTACTAATTGAATAGATTAACTTTTTATCGAGAGAGACGGAGGGACTGGCCCTGTGAAGTCTCGGCAGCGGGGAACCTGTGCCAAATCCAGCGGGCGTATTGCTCGAAAGATGAAAAGGGTATTTCGCACGAAGGACCTTTTTCTCAGAAAAGGGTCCTTTTTATTTTTAATGAGGTGATTATTTTGGAACAACCAACAGCAAACAAATGGGCACTCTTGCCGTTGCTCGTCTTCTTACTCTTTTTTATCGGAGCGGGTGTCTATTACGGGGATTTTTATAAGTTTCCGGTCCTCGTTGCGGCCATCATCGCCTTGATGGTTGCAGCATTCATGACAAAAGGAAATGCTATCCAAACCGTCGAGCGCATCGCTCAAGGAGCCGGCAATCCGGGAATCATCATTATGATTTTTATCTTCTTACTGGCCGGCGCATTTTCAACCGTCGCTGAATCAATCGGCGCCATCGATGCAACGGTCAACGCTGCGTTGACTCTCTTACCACCATCGCTTCTTTTGAGCGGGCTCTTCGTCATTGCCGCCTTCATCTCCATGGCGATGGGAACGTCGACCGGGACGATTGCTGCACTTGCACCAATCGCACTCGGTATACATGAAGAGAGTGGTGTCAACGTCGCCATCGCTGCGGCAGCGGTCGTCGGGGGTGCGATGTTCGGGGATAACCTCTCGTTTATCTCAGATACGACCATCGCTGCTGTGCGGACACAACGGACGAATATGCGTGATAAGTTCCGAACGAACTTCTGGATTGTGTTACCGGCCGCAATCATCACAACCATTTTACTCGCCGTCTTATCGAACGGTGAATCGACTGTCGATGTCGCTGCATTTGAGTGGTATAAACTGATTCCGTATCTCGCGGTGATCGGACTAGCGTTAACAGGACTGAACGTCATTCTCGTTTTGTTAGGTGGGATTACGCTCACGGGTATCATTGGTCTACTTGACGGAAGCTTATCTGTGACAGCGTTTGTGACAGCCATTGCGGACGGGATGATCGGCATGGCCGAAATCTCGTTCTTGACGTTACTCATGGGCGGACTTGTCGGACTCATTTCACATAACGGCGGTCTCGCATATTTACGTGATGCCTTGACGTCACGCATCCAAAAACGGGCCGGTGCTGAATGGAGTATCGCCGGTCTTGTCAGTGCGACAAACGTGGCGACGGCGAACAACACGATTTCCATTCTCGTAGCCGGACCGCTTGCAGCGAACATTGCAGACGAATATGACATCGAACGGAAAAAGTCTGCTAGCGTGCTCGACATCTTCTCGTGCGGCGTACAAGGGATTCTCCCATACGGAGCACAACTCCTCATTGCCGCAGAGTTGACGGAGACGGCATCGCCTGACCTCGTCCCGTTCATGTTCTATCCGTTCCTCCTCTTTATTTGCGGAGGGATTGCCATTGCTTTCAACTTCCCGCGCTTTAAAAATCAGTCATAAGCGAAAACACCCCTTTCTCAAAGGGGTGTTTGTCGTTTGGTCACCATCTCTTGTTTCAATTGCTCGTTCCGTTTCTTGAACGCCCGTCGCTTGAGCACTTCCTCAAGCCCTCGACTGATGGCCCATAGTATGACTAAGAGCAGACCGAGCATCGACAAGCGAAACGGGCTTTGAATAAATTCTTCCCACTGGTCTCCGATGACAGAGAAAATGACGACGACGAGCAGTTTACCAAATCCCGCTGCTAATATGAACGTACGGAGCTTCATTTGGATGAGCGCCAGTAAATAGGTAATCAAACTGACCGGGATGAACGGGAGTGAATATAAGAACCCGAGCGAAATCGGGCTCATGTGATTAATTCGTTCTAACCAATATATCGCCGTCTTATGCTTCTCAAGCCATCGTGTCATCGGTTTTCGGAAGATGTACCGGACGGCCGCGAAGACGACAATCGTTCCGAGAAGACTCCCGATCCACGACAAGAGAACACCTAACAAAAAGCCATATGTCGCCGCATTCGCAGAAATGATTAAGACGAGTGGCAGAAAAGGGAAGATTGCTTCTAAAAATGGAGCACCAAGACCAGCCCAAGGACCACCAGGCAAACTCTGAAGCCACTCAATCAATTGGATAATGTACTGTTGGAGAGAAGTGAGCATAGTCGTTCCACCTTCAACTTTTGTTACTACTCTATTACCCGAATTCGATTTAGAAGACGCATCTCCCTGCATTCATCAAAAAAAATTAAAAACCATTTGCGAAAATCCGTCGTGATATTTATCATATAATAATGGACTTGTGGTTGCAGGCAAGTCTATTCGTCGAACGACACAACCCAACGTTCGTTTTCCTGCAAAAAACTGAACACAGGGGAGCAACATAACATGGAAACAAAACCAATGCGGGTCTTGCTGTACTATAAGTACGTCAATATCGAAGACCCAGAAACACTCACGCAAGAACATTTGAAGTATTGTAAAGATCTCGGTATCAAAGGGCGTATCCTGATTTCTTCTGAAGGAATCAACGGAACGTGCTCCGGTACATGGGAACAAACCGAGCAATACATGAATGATTTGAAAGCAAGCCCACTCTTCAGCGATATTGAGTTTAAAATCGATGAAGTCGAAGAGCATGCCTTCAAGAAAATTTTTGTTCGTCACAAGAAAGAGCTCGTGACGTGGCGCTTTGATGGTGAGTTTGATGTGCCGAAACAACACGGAGCATACCTAGAACCAGCAGAATGGAAAGAGATGATGAACCGTGATGATGTCGTCATCCTCGATGTTCGTAACAACTACGAGTACGAACTTGGTCGCTTTAAAAATGCGATCAAAATTGATGTAGAGGCTTCACGTTACATGCCGGAATGGCTTGAAGAGAACAAGGACCTCTACGAAGGGAAAACTCTTCTCACATACTGTACCGGCGGCGTCCGTTGCGAGAAATTTACAGCATATATGCGTGACCAAGGTCACGATAACATTTTCCACTTAAAAGGTGGTGTCGCGATGTATGGAAAAGACGAAGCGACAAAAGGAGAGAACTGGGACGGTGAGCTTTATGTCTTCGATGAGCGCATCAACGTCCCTATCAACTCGGTGAACCCATCTGTCGTCTCACATTGCATGCATTGCGGGACAGAAACGGTTCGTTACGTTAATTGTGCCAACCCGGAGTGCAACGTTCAACATTTCTGTTGTGAAGAGTGTGAACCGAAACAAATGCGTTCATGCTCAAAAGAGTGTCAAGAACACCCACGCAACCGTTATATCATCGACAATATTGCAGAGAAACTTCAGGAAACTGAAGGAGTAGTCGGGTAACAAAAATCGACCAAAAGGTGTCACGGATGACTCATCCGCGGCACCTTTTTTGACGAAATCTTAACGTATAATCTGAGACGCTTTCGGGTATAGTGAAGGTACTATGTCAGACAGGAAGTGAATACTTGCATGTTTAACGAACCTTTACTCGCTGCGATTCTTGCTTGGTTTATCGCCCAAGCGGCCAAACTCGTAACTGAACTCATTAAAACACGGGATTTTGAAATTGAAATCATGTTCGCTTCAGGCGGCATGCCGAGTTCACACTCATCTACTGTCGTTGCTCTCGCTACGGCAATCGGTCGTGCAGAAGGGATTGACTCGAGTATGTTCGCACTCGCCGTCGTCTTTGCGACAATCGTCATGTATGATGCTACCGGAGTTCGCCAGGCGGTCGGGTTTCAAGCTCGTCTCTTGAATGACTACTTTAAGGGGATCAAACATGAAACCCCGCTCTTGAATGAGCTTGTCGGACATACGCCGTTCCAAGTCATCATTGGGGCTTTACTCGGCCTTGTCGTTGGATTGTTTTTTCCCATTTAATCGTTAAAGGTATGTCATTTCTCACACTCTCGATTCTTTTTGTGAAGTTTCACAAAGAAGACGGTATACTCAGAGTGAGGAGGAATCGATATGCCTTTTTTGCAGAAATCATATGAATCACTCGATACACTCGCCGAAGCGATTGGCCAAGCGATTCGAGCACCTATTACGATTGAAAATCGCTATCACCAATTACTCGCCTATAGTACCCATCCCGACTCGACCGACCCGGCCAGAATCGCGACCATTATCGGTCGTCGCGTACCTGAAGCCGTGATCGAAGATTTATGGGAGAGTGGTATTTTAAGAGAAGTCACCGTCCAAGATGAACCCGTTGTCATCCCAGCGCGGCTCTCCATCGGTCTCGGGGAACGCGCGGCAATCGTCATCAAACAACATGATGAAGTACTCGGCTATATTTGGAGTTTAGCCCGCACAAATCCGTTCACCAATCAAGAGTTGGCAATTCTACAAGAAGGAGCGACAATCGCCAAGAAACTACTCATGACAATTGCGATGCACGAACGTCGTATCAGTGCCGAGCTTGAACGTTTTTTATTAGATGTCCTTGCTTCTTCGTCGCTCTCCGATTCTAATCGCGAAAGATTGAATGAACTCGCACCTATCGCGGTCGCGAGTCGTCTAACAATCATCGAATGTACCCAACCGATCACCCCTCAACTCGCTGAGCGTCTTCATTATGTGCTCGCAACTCAAGAGGCAATCGAAGTCGTTTTACATGCCATCGATGGTCAGCAGTTACTCGTCTGGCACTATATGAAGTCTGAACTGTCCGATGAAGAGACGGAATTATTAGCTTGGGCGGAACGGTTCGAACAGTTACTTCAAGACAAATTTATCGAATCCGAACCACGACTCGGAATCAGTCGACGCTTTTTTGAGAGTGACATGTTATACGACGCAGCCGAGGAAGCAAGACGCGTCACGACATTGCGTCGCAAGTTCCCTCTCGAACTCTCGACTTCCCGTGCTTTCGAACAGATTGGAATTTATCAACTTGTCCCAGAGCTCGCACGGCGCATCGGGCTCCGACTTGAAACCCATCCGACCATCGAACGGTTGCAACATTACGATTCGTCCCATCAGACCGAACTCGTGACGACACTCGAATGGTATTTTTATTTCGAAGGCAATGTTAAGCGAGTCGCATCCCACCTACACATCCATCCGAATACCGTCCTATACCGGATTCGACGCATCGAAGAGTTGACGAATATCACTCAAGTGTCATTACCGGAACGAGCTATGATTTATTTGGCCATCAAAGCTGGTCAATATCGATTAGAAGACTAGACGTTCGCTTTGTGTTTTTTCACAAAGCGAACGTCTTCGTTTTTAGAATCCATGATAAAGACAGCGCTTTCAATTGGATTTATACTAGGGGTGTGAACAATTTGTGTCAACGGAATGAAAGGGGAATGTTCCATGAAAATCGGGGTATTAAAAGAAATTAAAAACAACGAAAATCGGGTGGCATTAACACCGATGGGTTCATTTATGCTAACAGAGCTTGGTCATGACGTAGTCGTCGAAACGAACGCCGGACTCGGTAGTGGATTCACGAATATGGAGTATATCGATGCAGGTGCAACAATCGTCGAAACAGCGAAAGAAGTATGGGAAGGCGTCGAACTCGCACTTAAAGTAAAAGAGCCACAGCCGTCGGAATATCAATATTTCCGTTCTGATTTGACGCTCTTCACGTATTTACACCTCGCGGCGGAGCCAGAGTTAACGAAAGCGCTCGTCGATTCAGGTATAACAGCAATTGCGTATGAGACAGTAGAGGTCGATCGGACGTTACCACTTCTCACACCAATGAGTGAAGTGGCAGGTCGGATGGCTGCCCAAATCGGAGCACAAATCCTTGAAAAACCTCACGGTGGGAAAGGAATTTTAATGTCAGGATTACCAGGCGTGCCTCGTGCGAATGTTACCGTCATCGGGGGCGGTGTCGTCGGAACGAACGCGGCCCGCATCGCAATCGGTCTCGGCGCAAGCGTTACGCTGATGGACATTAGCCCTGCTCGTCTTCGTCAAATCGATGACTTGTTTGGAAATACCATCAACACGTTAATCTCAAATAAATATAATATCGCCAAACGAGTGGCCGAGAGTGACCTCGTCATCGGGGCTGTCCTCATTCCAGGAGCGAAAGCACCTAAGCTTGTCACAGAAGAAATGGTACAACGAATGTCACCAGGCTCTGTCATCGTAGACGTCGCGATCGACCAAGGAGGCATTTGTGAGACAATCGACCACATCACCACGCATGATGCACCGACGTATGAACGTTATGGTGTACAGCATTATGCCGTTGCTAACATGCCGGGAGCAGTACCACGCACATCAACAATGGGTCTGACGAACGCGACGATGCCATATATCATTGAATGTGCACAAAAAGGCGTATTCCAAGCACTTCTTGAAAATGGTTCACTTCTCAAAGGCTTAAACGTCATCAAAGGGACTGTCACATATGAAGCGGTCGCTCGTGATCTGGAATATCCGTTCGTTCCTGCTCATGAAGCGGTCGCAAAACAAACACAAGCATAAATCTAAGGCAACGAGATGCCCGTTCTCGTTGCTTTTTTGTTATAAATGAAAGAAGGAATCGAACGAAGTCGTCCGATTCCTTCTTTCATTATGCATTCTCAACGGTGATGTCTTCCCCGATAATTTTCACTTCCGGTTCTAACTCCACTTCGAACTTTTCTTTGACGGTCGTTTGGACGTGACGAATGAGCGAGATGTACTCTGTCGCTGTCGCCTCGTCAATATTGACGATAAATCCGGCGTGCTTGAGCGATACTTCTGCTCCTCCGATTCGCTTACCCTGTAGACCTGATTCCTGAATCAACTTGCCGGCAAAATAGCCAGGTGGGCGTTTAAATACACTTCCGCATGAAGGATACTCCAGCGGTTGCTTCGATTCACGTTTATATGTCAAATCGTCCATCACTTCTTTGATCACTTCGTAGTTCTTCGGTTCGAGTTCGAACGTCGCTTCTAATACGATCAATCCCTCTTTAGATACACGACTCGTCCGGTAATCAAGTTCCAGTTCGTTTTTTGACAAATGAAGTACTTGGCCTTCCGGTGTCAATACCGTCGCAGACGTAATGACGTCTTTCGTCTCTCCTCCGTATGCACCAGCATTCATATAGACCGCACCACCGACCGTTCCAGGAATACCACAAGCAAACTCAAGACCAGACAAGCTCTCTGCAAGCGCTTGACGAGAAACATCAATAATCGCTGCTCCAGCTTGTGCAATCATTTGATCGCCATCACGACGAATCGTGTTTAATTCATTCAAATTTAAAACGATTCCGCGGATTCCCCCATCCCGGACAATCAAATTTGAACCGAACCCAAGAACCATAAATGGCATCGCTTCCTGATGGGCTAGTTCTAAAACGGCCTGTACTTCTTCGTACGTATGTGGTGCTACGAAGTAATCTGCCTTTCCACCTAGTTTTGTATACGTGTGCGCCGACAATGGCTCGTCTTGAAGGACGCGCTCGGTCGGAATGATACTTTGAAGTTGCTGTAAAAAGCTCATGCGTTCACTCAATCCTTTACCTTCTATTTAATCAGTGTTCGGTCCCATTTCATTCATCCCGAGCACGTCCCTGAATGGTTTCAGTACGAAACACAGTATACAAATGATTACCGGGCGTGACAAGCAACGTTTTTCTTACAAATTAACAATTAGTTTATAACAATAGTGATGTGGCCATAGCAACTACAATGGGGATTGTAAAGTTATCCCAATCTCGATACGATATCGCTTCTGTCAGCGTTGCAATGATGGAAATAATAAACCCATAAGTTACCACTTGCCACATCACGATATCATTCCACAAAAACAATAAAAATAAGACCGCATATGAACTAAGGAACATCGCGACACTTCCTTGGAAGGAACGCTTTTGGCCGTATAAGTCATAAGTGATTGTGCCGTATTTCCGTCCGATGAGTGCAGCCATCCCGTCTCCCCATGCGAGAACGAGTGAACCGGCTAAAAAAGCAATCGGCTCTGACTCAAAGAAAAAATAGAGGATAACGAGTAACGCGATTGGATAATAAACTGTCCCGAACGACTTTCTTTCCGTTTGATGTACCGGCGATGGACTTTTGTATAACAAGACCGCGTTCGCAAAGGTAAAAAAGATAAGCGGGACTGCCGCAACGTACCATGACTCTAATAACCAAATCGCTAAAAGAGACCAGTGCCCGACTGCGATATGTACACTTTTTCGAATTGTTTCATCTGTCCACCCAAGACGTTTCCCAACTTGTTCGAGTCCTACGAGAAATACGAGGACGACCACGATCGAAAGAATTGAACTAATCCATTCATTCATTGCTTGACCACCTTTATGTACAGAGTGTATATGATATCGTCATTATACCTTAATCGGTGCCCATCCTAGCTTACTTTTCAAACATTTGGTAGAATGAGGTCAAATGACTGTATAGCCAACGTACGATGTTGGCGATAGAAAGGGTGGCCGTATGCGCGACGCAACTTCAATTCAAACTTTGGCAGATTGCCTTCATTTTATGCAGGTCGGAGAAATCGAGCGAGCCATCGCCCTCTTCCCCGAGGACGTACGTGAGCACTTTCCAAAAGAGCTTCGAAAAATCCACTTGTTTCATATTGAAAAGAACGGCTTATCAATCAACCAAATCGTCGCACTTGCGAACGCATTGACCGGAGAACATCTCTCCGCGACGACAATTCAAAACTGGACGAAGCGTGAAGTCCGGAAAATCATCGGTGTCCCACGAATCGGTAAAAAGTATTCCTTGCATCAAGCGGCAATCATTTATCTCCTTGATGACTTGAAACACCTTTTTTCACTGGAAGAGACGAGTTCCTTGTTGGCGCTCATCTTCAATAACCCTGACCGGGACGAAGACGACTTCATCACCCCGATTGATTTCTATCGTCTGTATGCGGAATATGCGAAGTCCACAAGCCCGATTGACCTTCTCGATACGCGGGCAAAACGTTCACTTGAAAAGACGAAATATACCCATCCGAATATCGTCCACGTTTTGAAGCTCTGTCTATACGCACATCGGGTGACGACACTCGAACTCGAGGCGAAGCACTATTTAAACCGCTTCATTTGATGAAGCGGTTTTGTCGTGGCATCAAAAAAGCACCGGTCCCCTCGACCGGTGCTCGTCATTTTTATGAGACAGATACTGCAAGCGGCATCCGCGATTTAACCGTTAACGTCTTTAAAACAGAAAGAAGTTCGAACATGGATAGTTGGTCTGCTTCTTTCGTTAGGCAGAACGTATCATTTTCTTGTTTCCGTAGTTCGGCGACAAGCTTACCTGCTTTGTCTCGGACACTGAACTTATGACGTTCCACATCGTATTGAATCGTGAAGAGTCCGCGTTCATAGACATTGTACTCACACTTTTTCCCGAATAACGAGAACTTATCTTTCAATTGACCGATTGCCTGCCCGTCATGGTTCATCACGACCCATTTTTGGCAGTTCGGAATATACTTCCCGTGAGCGATCTGTCGTCCAGACAAATTGTGTACTTGGACGCTGCCTTCCGCGTCGCGGTGAACAGATCCGATCGCATCATTTGTCTCATCATAAATGGTCGCCTCGCCTTGCGTAAAGACGCAACCTTTTACATAAATTAATTTGCGCACCGCTTTTTCCTCCTAGCACGTTCCAACCGTGTTTTTTTATGTGTACGGTCGGGTATTTCTTAAAACCCCAATCGTTTCTCTGTGTAGTTTTTATCTCGTTTCAACTACTACATATTTCATATGACGAAGATGATTATTGCATCGTTTAACGAAAAAGACAACCCCTTTTTTTCGACATTATTCCGGATTCTGTCGAACTTGTGAACAGGCCTATCCTTATCGCTTATATCCCGCTTCTTTTAAGAGTTCTTCAAGTTCCATTCTTGCAATCAAACGAACTTGATTTGGTGACGCTAATTCATACGCACCGTCCGTATAAGTCGAGTTCGTCACGACCCATCCTTCATGAGCTTGATAGTACGGGACTGCCGCCGCAATTTGTTGAACCGCTTCAAGTCCGACCACCTTTTCATATCGTTTCGCTTGTATCGCGATCGTCCATCCATCAGGCGTCTTCAGTAACAAGTCAGCTCCAAAGTCTCGGGATGCAGGTGTCACGGTGACCGTGTAACCGAGTGCTGTGAACACTTCTTCTAAAAATAGTTCAAACTCTCGACCGTCCATGCGATCGATTCGATCAATCGTCGACAACCGAATCTTCCAAACAAACCACCCGATTCCAAGCAGAAGAAGCAAAATACTGCTCCAAAGTGGTGCCTCGAACCACCATAAACTAATGGCACCGATGATACTAATGAGTAATCCAATCATCCCCATCTTTCCTTTCTGAGTCTTCTCTCTCACTTTACCGTTTCGAGGGCAGGAAATGAAAGGGGGATATGTCGAATGATATAAAAGATATGCTCGTCTGACACCGAAGAAGGAGGGATGACCGTTCATGGAGAATCACGCCAATCTCCAAAGTAAGTTACTACATGCACTACCTTATGGGGTTGCTTTAATACAGAAAGATGGAACAATCGTCCAAGCAAACCGCCCATTTCTAGAGCAATTTCCAGAGAATCTGCAGACTCGTGCTAACCTTTTCCATATGGTCAACCAGTCGCCGATTACGATGGAATTGTCTCGTCGCATGGAACAAGGGCTTCCTTGGATGTATGAACTACCGACGATGCGTGTGCACGCTAACCCTTGGGAAGATAATTATATCCTCTCCATCGAACCTCTCCCTCACGATACACGCGTGACGATTCAGCATAACGCCTTTGAGGCGATGATGCACACAGAGCTCGATATGGCGATGATTATGACGGATGCGAACCTGTTAATCACTCGATTTAATCAAGGGGCAACAGAACTGTTCGGCTATGCACCCCATGAAGTGCTCTATGAAATGACTCCGTTCGCTCTATTTGAATCGAGAGAGTTGAGCGAAAAGCGCTCCGCGTACCAGGACGAAATGGAACAGCTGCTTTCTTTTGAACAAATGCTGCGCCTTGCTCTCGACAAAGGAGACCGGGAGTGGAAGTTTCAATGTAAGGACCGGACACATTTCATCGGAAAACTATTCATGCATCCGGTGTACGAGCAAGAGCAACTCATCGGCTTTTTTTTCTTTGTATTCGATGTGAGCCCGGAGATTGAATTAAAACGAGAGCTGCGTTATAAAGAACAACGCTATCGTATGTTTGCCGAATCCGTCATCGAAGCCGTCCTGTTTCATGAGGATGGGATGATTCTCGATGCGAACAAGGCAGCTGAATCTATATTCAAAATCCCTGCCGAACAGATGGTCGGCCGCCAAACCATCGAGTTCATCGCAGAAGGATACCGGGCTGACGTACTGAGACGCATTCGGAACCATATTCAAACCCCTTATGAAGTGATTGGACGGCGAGAAGATGGGACATTCTTAGAAATGGAAGTATATCCGAAAGAAGTGACGTATCAAGGTCAAACGTTACGGGTAGCCGTCATGCGTGACATCAGTGACCGTAAAAAAGTAGAGCGTATGCTCGAACGTGAAAAAAATGCAATCGCCCGTCAACGGGATGTCATTCAATCCATTTTGCAAGCGTCGAATGAAGCATTCGTCTTAACCGAATCGAACGGGAGTGTCTTGTTCATGAACGTCCACGCGCGACGACTCATGGATTTACCTGGAATCGCTCCGAATAAAATTCAAGAACGTATCCCGCTCCTCTCTACGTTCCGTCCACGTGATCGAAGCGAAATGTTACGCAAGATGGACCAACTTCTCGACGGAACGGCTCAAGAGGTGTCGATGCGCTTCTCCATCCCACAGCCGAGCGACCGGGATGAAGAATATTACGAGATGTACGGGACAATTATGGATACGAAGCGGCAATTCGGTATGGATAGTGGCTTCTTATTCGTGTTCCGGAACCGGACTGAAGAAGAACGAATGGATCAGATTAAAAATGAATTAGTGAGTACGGTCTCACATGAACTCAGAACACCACTCTCCTCGTTGTCAGGGTACATCGAATTGATGCTCGCACGTGATTTGACACCTGAAAAACGAGAACGGTTCTTGAAGACGATGGCGAAGGAGGCCAAACGGCTGACTGCTTTACTAAACGATTTTTTGGACATTCAACGCATGGAGGATGGGCATCAGGAATATAAACAAGATCATTTTTCTTTGAATAAACTCGTCTTAGAAGTGATTGAACGCTTCCGTGAAACGAATGACCACGCTATCCATTTCGACAATGCCGATAATGACATGCTGTTGATTGCTGACCGAAACCGGATTGAACAGGTACTTGTCAACTTGATTTCAAATGCCATCAAGTATTCGCCGAACGAACAAGAAATCGAAGTACGAATCCGACAAGACCACAACCAGGCTCATGTATCCATTCGGGACTTCGGAATCGGTATTCCTGAGCACGCTTTCGAGAAATTATTTACAAAGTTCTACCGGGTCGACAATTCGGATACACGTAAAATCGGCGGGACCGGTCTCGGTCTTTCCATTTGTAAAGAAATTATCGAATCACACGGCGGAAGCATTGAAGTAGAATCGAGTATCGGAAAAGGATCAACTTTTACATTCACATTAGACTTAGCGGAGGAAACGTCATGAACAATTATGCCTTTACCGGATTCCCTGGATTTTTAGCAGGAAAATTAATTGAACACCTCGCTTCGTTACCTCACCAAATCGGAACGATCTATGCGCTACACCTTCCGAACCAACAGCGTGAAGCGGAAGAACTACGGGATACGTTGCTGTCCATGACATCCCTCGAGCCTCGTCAGCTCGTCTTAGTGGAGGCGGATATCACGTTGCCTGAAGTGATTCTTGATCCGATTATGCGGTCCGTCATCGAGCGAGACGTGCATTACGTCTTTCACCTTGCTGCTGCCTACGACCTAAGCATTCCTTATGATACCGGTTATCGTGTCAATATCCTCGGAACGAAACATGTAACGGCGTTCGCCAAGCGCTCGAAACAATTAAAGCGTTACGTATACTTCAGTACAGCCTATATCGCTGGACATCGTCGGGGAACGGTCTATGAAAACGAGTTATGGCATCGGGCACAGTTTAAAAATCATTATGAAGCGACTAAATACGAAGCAGAAGCGCTCGTCTCACGTGAGATGGGAATCATGCCAATCACCATCATTCGGCCTGGTATCGTGATTGGCCATAGTCGAACAGGAGAAACGAAAAAGTTTGACGGTGTCTATTTCGTACTGAAGTTGATGGCTCAACTCCAGCAGATGCGACCATTGCCTTATATCGGTCGAGCAAACGTCGAGGTGAATCTCGTTCCTTATGATTACGTAGTGGAAGCGACCGCCTTCTTGGCACACTCGCCAGAAGGAATGAAACGAACGTTCCATCTGACAGACCCCTTCCCACACGGGGCGCGAGAAGTGTATCGTATGTTGCATGAGACGATGTTCCAACGTCCGCCTCGAGGAACGGTCCCTCACGCTGTTGCGGACGTCGCATTCACGACCTGGAAGAATGCCGCACAACTCGATGTCCCTCATGAACTATTGGAGTACTTCAAGCATCCCGTTCATTTTGACACGACACAAACGATCCGTGCGCTCGACGGGACCGGCATCGTCTGTCCAGATTTACAAGATTATCTACCGGAGATCGTCCGTTATTTCATGACACACAAAAAGCCCTGAGGTGTCAGGGCTTCAACTATGACTGGAACCAAAAGAACAAGTGTACACTGTGAACGAGCGTACACTTGTTTAGTTCTCATCCGCGTGGTTACGAGACACTGCTTGATCATGTAGCAGACGTTCGAGGACGAGGATATACACCAACGAAACGAGGAGCCCCACGATGCCAGGGAGAACCGCAACGATGGCATCTTCCAAATACGCTGTGGGAATCAGGTAGATCAATAGCGACTTCACACCGTACATCAACATCAATGAGGAGAACAACACAAGCGTCACCGCTCGTTTCGACACACCCCCGAAAAATGATCGTCCTGTCTCCTCTCCTTTTGTCATACCGAGCCAAGATAACAGGCCATAACCCTCCTTTGTCAATCTAAATCGATTTTGCATTCACGAGCCCATTATATACCAATGATTTAATCGGATGAAGGCTGTCAAAAAACGTTGTCACCTCCTGACTATTCTAAATCTAAAAAAAGTTGCAACCCCATTCACAAGGATTGCAACCTACTCTTATATACGGACCATCGTTCACCCAATCAAAATCTTCTCTTTCGGATAGCGAATCTTCCGGTCGGCTTGACGTGCGACGGTAAAGAGAATCGTCAGCGATCCGACACGTCCGAGAAGCATCATGAACATAATCAGACCTTTTCCAGCATCGTTCAATTCCGCGGTGATTCCTAGCGATAATCCCACCGTCCCGAATGCCGAGACTGTCTCAAATAAAATGGCACTCGCTGGAATGTGACCGTTCGTCAAAATAACAAGTGTCGTGATTATAAGAATAAAAAAGAAACTCGAAATTGCAACGACGTATGCTTTTTTTATTTGAAACGCATCAATCGTCCGTTCCATAATAACCGTTTCTTTTTTTCCTGCGATGAACGCCCACATATCCGCGAAGATGACTGCAAGTGTCGTCACTTTAATCCCAGACCCAGTCGACGCTGCACCAGCCCCGATATACATGAGAATCAAAATTAAGCCGATTGATACAGGCGCCATCGTGGCGATATCGATTGTATTGAAACCGGCTGTTCGCGTCGTCACGGCTTGAAAGAATGTCACATGTAGCGCCTCACCGAACGATCGTCCATACAAAGCACCTTCGTTCGATACCCATTCAAACATCATTAGCATGAACCAAGCGATCCCATTGATGACAAGCAGAGATAGAATCATGATTTTCGAATGAAGTGCGAGGCGTTTCCACCCTCTTACTTCTGTCGCGTCGGCAATGGTCGTAAAGCCGAGACCACCAACCATGATCATGAGTGCAATCGTTACAACAATCGCCGTGTTCTGTTCAAACGACATCAGGCTATCCGGAAATAATGCGAACCCTGCATTGTTAAAGGCAGAAACAGCATGGAAAAAACCGTAGTGTAGCGCTGAGATGAAAGAATAATTTTCTGTACTATAAAGTTCAAACGTTAAAAATAACATCCCGATGAATTGCACAATTACAGTCGTAAAAATAATGTTTCTTACAAGTCGTACCGTTCCACCCGGTCCTGCTAAGTTTAATGATTCCTGTAAAATTATTCGTTGTTTCAATCCGATTTTCTTACCCAATACGCTCAAGAGCATTAATGCGATTGTCATAAAGCCGAGACCACCGATTTGAATAAGAGCAACAATGACTAATTCCCCGAATGTATTGAAAGATGTTCCAATATCAACCGTAGATAACCCCGTCACAGTTCCCGCAGAAGTCGCGATGAATAGGCAATCAATCCAAGAAACAGGCTCATCTTGGGCAAATGGCATATATAAAAGAGTTGCCCCAATAAAAATCGCAAGTAAGAAGCCACCCGCAATGAAACGAGCAGGTTTTTCAAATACGATTCGATAGAGTGACTCGACTCGCTTTAAGCGCAACTCACGCGCTGACAATCTATGCCGCATCACGACATCTCCTTCTCTTCTATTATTCTAAGCCCCATGTTACTCCTCGCCTCAATAAATGCCAACAAGAAAATGTATCTCTAACGCTCCTCACGATTTTTTGGTATTATGAGAGATAGACTTTAAGATTGTTGAGGAGGTTGAATGAAACCGTGGACCCTAGTACGGTAGATCATTCGATAGAGGATGTCTCACGAAGGTTGGAGCGCCAATCACAATGTATGCCCGCCCACCTTTATTTTCAGCTAGAAGAGTTACTCAATTGGTCACTCGAGCAAGAAGTCGTGAATCAATTGTACGCATTGTTAAAAAAATACGACGTATTAACCGATATAGAGCGTGAAGAACGAAATATCAGCATTCAAATGCTGATAGATGAAAACGGCGCTTAATCATCGGGAACGCATGTTGCGGGAGACGAGTAGCGTCTCTCGCTTTTTTTGTCCTGATTTATTTCGGAAAGGTGGAAAACAAAGACATGGATGTCGTCACGTTAGTCGGACTCATACTCGGGTTCCTCACCCTCGTCGGTGGAATGATATTAAAAGGAGCAGGTGTTGCGCCGCTGATCAACCCAGCCGCACTGGTTATCATTTTTGTCGGTACAGCCGCAGCGGTCAGTATTGCCGTATCGAAAGAGCAGCTGCAGAACGTCCCCAAACTGTTTAAAATCTTGTTCAAAAAACAAGAACTCCCAAGTAAATCCGGATTGCTCACGCAATTCGTCGACTTGTCGACGCAAGCTCGGAAAGAGGGCCTCTTATCACTCGAAACGGCGCTCGAACAAGTCGAAGAACCGTTTTTACGTCAAGGCATGATGATGGTCATCGACGGTCAGCCTTCTGAATATATTGCGGAAGTCATGTCACGTGACATCGAAAACATGGAACAACGCCATAAAGCGAACTCCGACATTTTTACCCAAGCCGGGACATACGCCCCGACACTCGGGGTACTCGGAGCCGTTATCGGATTGATTGCAGCTTTAAAAGATTTATCGGATATTGAAAAGCTCGGCCATGCCATTTCAGCAGCATTCGTGGCAACATTATTCGGAATTTTCACCGGATACGTGCTCTGGTTCCCATTTGCGAATAAACTCAAGCAGTATTCAAAGAGTGAAGTCATCATCAAGGAAATGATGATTGAAGGGATTTTATCGATTCAAAGCGGTGAATCTCCAAAAACGTTAGAAGATAAACTGTCTGTGTATTTGTCTCCAAAGGAGCGAGCTGACTATGAAGCGCAAAAAGAAGCATGATCATGAAGAACACATTCCGGAAGGATGGCTGATTCCTTACGCCGATTTGTTGACCCTCCTGCTTGCGCTTTTCATCGTGTTATTTGCATCGAGCAATGTCGACCAGACAAAGCTTGAGAAAATGTCACAGTCTTTCAACCAAGTATTCTCAGGAGGCGTCAGCGTCTTTCAGGCTTCGACCGCCTCAAACAGTGATATCAGTCGGACGGATAAAACCGATACGACCGCCAACCCACGCACATACGAGCTAGCTCAGCTTGATGAGTTGAAAGAAGATGTGAATCAATACATTAAAAAGAATGGGCTTGAAAGCCAAATCAAAGCGACCATCAACTCGAGTGGTCTGGTCTTGACGATTCAAGATCGTGCCCTCTTCAACTTAGGAGAGGCGACACTCGATACGGATGCTCGGAACGTTGCTCAAAACATCAGTCAGATTTTAGAGAAAGCTGGAAAACGAGAAATTGTCGTTTCCGGCCATACTGATAACATCCCAATCAACACAGCACGTTTCCCGTCAAACTGGGAACTCAGTTCGGCTCGTGCGACAGCGTTCATGCGTGGCCTTTTAGCAAATGACGCCTTGAACCCGGCTCAGTTCACACTGGCAAGTTACGGTGAATTTAAACCAATCGCGACGAACGACACAGAAGAAGGTCGCTCGAAAAATCGACGCGTCGAAGTGCTAATTAAACCACTCGTCGACCTTTCCGAAGGCGAACCAAAGATGATTGAAACCATCACCCTACCTGACTAAAAATCACCCACTCGTTTGAGTGGGTGATTTGTGTTATTGCATCAATTTAAAGTAGCGTCTTGCAAGTTCTGTGAGCGGACTTTCAAACAAGCGTTTCCGCCAATAAAGATCCGTGACTTTCTTCACCGCCTCACTTCGCGACGGATATGGATAAATCATCCTAGACAACTTCCCGATCTTATCGCCACGTTGCATCGCATAGACGACGATTTGCATCCAATCGCCTGCCGATTCACCGACCGCATGCGCACCGATAATCTTTCCATTTTTCTTCGTAATGACTTTGACAAAACCAGCCTCTTGACGCTCAGCGATAAAGCGATCAACTTCGGACAGTTTCGCTTCATACGTTTCGATGTCATTGCCGTAATGCTCGCGCGCCTCCTGCTCTGTCATGCCAACATGAAACACTTCAGGGTCTGTGAACGTAATCCACGGTAGCTTACTATAGTCGACCTTGTTCCATAACCCAAACAGTGCGTTCGCGACAACCGCCTTCCCTTCTTCGCCGGCCGCATGTGTGAACGGCAGCGTCTTGATTGTATCCCCAATCGCAAAGATATGTGATTGTGACGTTCGATACGAAGATGAGACGTCGATATACCCTTTCGTCACTTGAACGTTTGCCCGGTCGAGACGAAGCGCATCAATCCGTGGAACGCGACCTGTCGCCATGAGCAATTTGTCCGCCTCATATTCAATCGTTTCACCATCTACTTCTGTCGTGACACGGACTCGTCCATCGATTTCATCGACTCGTTTCACCTTCACGCCGATTTTTAAGCGCATCGCCATCTCAAGTTGGGATTTTAAATACGTTGAGACGTCTTTGTCTTCTTTCGGAAGGAAGTCTTCCTGCGCCTCGAGCACCGTGACTTGAGAGCCGAGTCGAACGAATGATTGAGCCAGCTCGAGTCCGACCGTTCCGGCACCGATGACAATCAAACTCTCTGGAAGCGTCTCTTCTTCAAAGACGGTTTCATTTGTTAAGTATGGGACTTGATCTAGTCCATCGATGGGAGGGACTGTTGGTTTCGACCCCGTCGAGATAACAAATTTTTTCCCGATCAATAAATCGTTCCCCACCTTTAGTTCATGCGGACTTTGGAACGAGGCTTCTCCAATATAGACGTCCACGCCAATCTTTTCAAAGCGTTCTGTCCCGTCATGGTCTTGAATGATAGCACGTGCCTTGTCGACTCGTGCCTTAGACATTTGGTAATGCTCTCTTCCATTGAACTCTGTTCCGAGGACACGCGCCGCCCGCATCATCGCATTTGCTTCTTTTGATGCGGCAATCAGCGCCTTAGATGGTACACATCCAACATGTAGACAGTCTCCACCTAAGTGTTTGTTCTTTTCAACAAGCGCTACTTTCACACCTAAATTTGCAGCACCCGCGGCCACCGTCATTCCAGCGGCACCACCACCGATGACTATCAACTGATAATCCTTCATCGAATCAACCTCCGATATTGTTCACTCACATTTTCCATCCGTTTTCGATTCACGCCGAGGTCTGAATAGCCGACACGGGATGCGGACCTAAACTCGATTTGTTGAGTCGCATCATCAAATAGAAAATCGACATCATCTTTAAATCGCATCACTTTCGAAGTCACCACATAATGAAGACTATCGTCTGTTTCTTTCACCAGTTCGGCCCGAGACAATTGATTCATTGCCATCTTGATTGCTTCAACCGATTGCTCGCGACTGCCCGCATATGGCAATGGAGACATACGCAATTCCTCAATCGAGGTTTGTGTCGAAACGGCGTTCGGACTTCCTTTTAACGGCTTCAAGGATTGATTTGCCATCATAAAAACCTCCCTCATTCTACATACATCTATATGTAGCCTGAATTCGGGAGGTTTAACCCTTTTAATGTAGTTCGCTCGGATCGAGCGGTAATAAAACGGTCACGGTCGTCCCGTGTCCAATCTCACTCTCGATGACCAGTTTTCCTTCGTGTGCCTCGATCAATTCCTTCGAAATCGCAAGTCCGAGACCGCTACTGCCTTCCGTCACTTGAGCTTGATAAAACATTTCTGTGATGCGCTGTAAGTGCTCACGAGAAATACCAGGACCTTCATCGATGATCGAGATGAAGGCGACGCGTTCTGATTGAACGAAACGAATCGTCAATGTCCCACCGTCTGGTGAGAAGCGAATCGCGTTCTCGAGAATGTTTAAAAACACTTGCTTCAATCGGTTCTCATCAAAAAGTCCGATCGACTTTTGAGGATACCGTTCAACGAGCGTGATGTCTTTGTCTTCGAGTGACTGCTTTAACTGCAACGTCACTTTTCGCAACAAGGAAACTAAATCCAGTTCCTGACGATACAAGACCAATCGACTCTCTTCGATTTTTGTATAATCAAGTAACTGTTCCACAAGACCAATCATACGCTCCGTTTCGGAATGGATGATGCTCAAACCAAGCTCTGTTTCTTCAGACAGTTTCTCATCGCCTCCCCGAATCGTCTCGGTCCATCCTTTGATCGATGTGAGAGGTGTTCGAAGCTCATGTGAGACACTCGAGAGAAATTCGTTCCGTGTCGATTGATGTTGTTGCACTTTCGCACCCAAATACGTGAGGGTTCGAGCCAATGCCCCTAGCTCATGTTTCTCATTCGATTCAACCGATACATCGAAGTCGCCCTGAGCCATCTCATCAGCGGTTTCAATAATTTGACGAATCGGTCTGACGAAGCGATCGGCAATCCGAATGACGGTGTACAGAGCAAGTAACCAGATCAAGACACCAATTATGGCGACCGTCATCCAAATTTCGCGAATGAGCGTATCCAAATCTTCAAGTGGGCGCGTGAAACTAATGGCAAACTCTGACGTATCATTTGTCACAATTGGGCTCGTGACAGACAGATAGTGCTCTTCACCGACATCATAGTCTTGTACGACCGATTCACCTCGTGCAAGCTCTTGTAATTGTTCTTGAGAAAAAGAGGCCTGTCTAGTCCGTTGACCGGTCGTTTTGACAATCGAACCGCTCCGGTCGACAATCGTCAAATCGGTTCCTGGATATCCGAATGTTCGGACGAGGACAGAGAACGCACTAGGCGTCTCAAACCCGACTTGGGCTTGAGGATATAGATATGCACTTGTTGTCGCATGACTCAGTAACGCTTCTGACTCATACTCGTAATAGTATCGATATGTCCCGTAAGACAAGACGCTGACGAGCAGAAGTAAGACGATCGTCACGACAATCATCATGCGAATGACTAACTGTTGTTTCATGCCTCATGTCTCCGCCATTTATATCCGTGACCCCATAACGTCTCAATATAGATCGGATGACTCGGATCGTCTTCGATTTTTTGACGCAGGCGTCGAATATTGACATCGACCGTTTTTCGATCGCCGAAGTAATTGACCCCCCATACCGCGTCGAGTAACGCATCGCGTGACAAGACGATCTCTTCATTTTGAACGAGATGACAAATCAAGTCGTACTCTGTTGGTGTTAAATCAATAGATTGTCCGTACTTTGTCACTTGCTTCGCTGCAAGGTCGATTGCGAACGGTCCCGACTTCAAGCGTTTCGAGTCTTTTCGTTTCACTTTCTCGACTCGGCGCAATAATGCTTGAATGCGCGCGACCAACTCACCTGGACTAAACGGTTTAGCGATGTAATCGTCTGCTCCTTTTCCGAGTCCTTCAATTTTATCTTCTTCGAGCGTTCGTGCCGTCAACATGATGATTCCGACGTTTTCATCAATATCCCGAATAGCGGCACATGCTTCGAATCCATCCATTTCTGGCATCATGACATCTAACAAAACAACGTCAAACGGTTCACGATCAAACGCGGTAACCGCTTCACGACCGTTTGTTGCCTCGAACACATCGAATCCAGCTCGTTTTAAGTTGACAATAATGAAGCTGCGAATCGCATGTTCATCCTCAGCTACTAAAATTCGATTCATATTTCCACCTCTTCTAGAGTTCACTTCTCTACATTATAGTTACGTTTTTGCGACAAGGTTGTCAATTGACCTTAAAAAGGTTTAGGATTGTATCATTAGATTCTGAAGGAGGACCCCCTACTACTATGAGTTACAAGATGATTGTATTAGATATGGATGATACGCTCTTCACGAGCGACCATACGATTTCCCCGAAGACAAAAGAAGCACTTCTCGATGCGCAGGCACGCGGCTATAAAGTCGTACTGGCGAGCGGACGACCTACGTTTGCGATGTGGGAGGCAGCCCGCGAATTGGAGCTCGCGAAATACGGAAGCTTCATCTTATCGTTCAACGGTGCCTCGGTCATTAATTGTGCGACAAATGAAGAGATTTTCTCAAGTACGCTCCAACCGGACACGGTCGCCCATCTCCATGATATCAGTGAACGGGAAGGAATCGCGATTCATACGTACGTCGGTAACGAAATCGTAACCGATCGTCCGAACTCTTATACGGATATCGAAGGTGAATTGACGGGCATGCCTGTCGTACATGTCGACAACTTTAAAGAAGCTGTGACGGCTCCGGTCGTCAAATGTTTGATGCTCGCGGATGGTGACACGCTCGCTCCGATTGAAACGAAGCTACAAGAAGAGTTGGCCGGAAAACTAGCCGTCGCTCGTTCAAAACCATTCTTCTTAGAGTTCACAGAAGCCGGTGTCACAAAAGGCACAAGCCTCGCCTTACTAGCCAATCAACTCGGTATCGCACAAGACGAAGTGATCGCTTGCGGTGACGGAAACAATGATTTGACGATGATTGAATGGGCAGGTCTAGGCGTTGCGATGGGTAACGCTAACACGACAGTCAAAGGGAAAGCGGACTTCATTACGAAGTCAAACAATGAAGACGGCATCGCTCATGTCATCGAGACATATATGACGGACGTATTCGTCACGCAATAAGCTTCTGATTGTAGAAAGGGAGGAAGTAAGATGAATAAAGGGTTGAAACGTGCTGGAGTCGGATTGATTGGAACAGCAGTCGCAGGAGCGGCTTATGTGTTACTTTCTCCTAAACCAGCGACACGTTTAATCAAAACTTCGTTCGCAGGGGGGAACGAAGTGGAGATGAAAGAATTTGAGGAAGTCGTTCAAAAAACGTCTGTCCGAAAAGACATCGACTACTTGTCTTCTTATGACAATGGAATGTTTGATTTGATTCGTTATGAAGGAAACGGACGAACTGTGCCGACGATTTTTTGGGTGCATGGTGGATCATTCGTCGGCGGAGATAAATCGGATGTGTTAAAATACGCCACTTCGATTGCGAGTAACGGCTACAATGTCGTCAGTATCAATTACGCACTCGCACCTGACGTGATGTATCCGACCCCGCTCAAACAAATCGAAGAGGCGTACTCATTTATCGCTGAGAACAATGACCGCTTCCGTCTCGACTTAGACCGCATCTTCTTTGCGGGTGATTCGAACGGTGGACAGCTCGCCGCACAGTTTGTCGGCATCCAGTTGAATGACGACTATTCGCCTTCTGCCGAAGTTGAGCAAGTCGTACCGAAGTCCTCTATTCTCGGAGCCATCCTCTTGTCTGCTCCGCTCGACTTGAAGCGCGCATGGCTCGAATCATCGAAGTCAGTGAACCGCTTCTTGTTCAAACGAATCGGATGGGCTTACTTCGGCACATACAATTGGGAGACCCTACCGGTCGTTGCTGAAGCGTCGCCACTCGTCAATGTACCGGCCACATTCGTCCCAACGTTTATCGCGGACGGGAATGACCATTCCTTTGAAGAGCAGGCCAAGGAATTTGCGACGATCCTTTCAGGACGGACGGATGTCACGACTGTCTTTTATGATCGGAATGAGCACGAGCTCGGTCATAACTATTACTTCGAAATGGACCGCCCAGCGGCTAACTCTACGTATCGCCGTTTGATTACGTTCTTACGCGAAGCGACAAATCAATCTGTATAATGCACAAGAGGCAACGTTCTCCTACTATGGAAAACGTCGCCTCTTTTCGTTAGCGCAATAGTTCGAACGCACGACCAATCAATTCATTACGGGATGAAGAGGTATGACGCAATGCTTCAAGACGTTCAATCAATGTCTGTTTCAGTCCTTCGTCATTCACCAGTTCCAGACACTCAATGTGTAATAACCAGGCGTCAGGGTGGTTCGTTAAAATCTCTGGGATGAGACCATCAATCGATTCTCCCCGCTCACGCATGAGATGAATTCGATTGAACATCGGGTCATCGTTCGTCCATACACGTTCATCTCGCTCGATGATCACGGGTTTTTCGATGATCATCAGCTCGTCTACCGTCGTTCCTGGGAAGATCGATGGAAGCGAGTCGACACGTACCTCGAGTGAGTCGAGAGGAATCGTCCGTCCTTCTAACTGAACGTTCACGTCTTGGAGCAGATCAGATGCACAGGCTTGACGAACGGTCGTCCCGTCCTCGAGGAGGTCATCGCGATCTAGCGCAGATTCCGTATCATGGACAATGAGGAGTCCATGACGCTCTCGTTTCGTTAACTGACCACTTTTTACAATGGTGCATTCATCCCATTGAATGAGCGTATGTTCTTTCGACTCCGTCATGTGGCGAACGATGCCGACACGTTCTGATCCGTCTTCGAGTCGAATCGTCGACTGACTTCCCGACGCCAACGCTTTCGCCACGGATTCAATTCCACCTTTTCGAATCGCCATTCTTCCTTCTAGTTCATCTAAGACAGAAGAGAGTGTCTCAAAGTTTGGAATAACGAACAGCTCTTTTTGCATGTTTGTCACGTCCTGCTTCGTCTGTAGCGCGTGCTCTAAGTCGAATGGATGTTTGACGACCGCATCCGTCAGACAGTGACGGCTCTCTCCGACAGAGGACAAGAGACCTGCCCCGTAAATCATCGGACGCTCGAGGTCACCAATCAATCCAAATTCAACAGTCCACCAAAAGATTCGTGCGACTTGTTGTGCCTCTGAGAAGCCAGTCACTTGCGCTTTCGCCTCATGGACGGCTTTTTCCGCCGCCTCGATGTCTTGTTCGGTCGAATTGGCATTTTCCTTCACAATCGTCAAGCGTTTCAATGCTGCGAATGAGGCATGCTCTTCTCGGTTCATGAACGCCTTGGCCCCTAATTGACCGAAGCGTTTAACGATTTCCGAAAACGTCGGGTCCATCAACATCGGCGCATGTCCTGCAGCCTCATGAATGATGTCAGGCGCTGGACTGTATAAAATATTCTCGACTTTCCGAATGTCTGTCGCGACCGGCAGCATCCCATTTCCTTGGAAGTCAAAAAAGGCAACACCGGGGATGAGTCCATCCACTGCGACCGTCGACCATCCTGCCGTCTGCATCTCATCCGTCATCAGTTCGACGTTCGGCAATCGGTCCGGTCCCATTCCCGTCCGTTTCAATCCTTCGATGTAAAATGGATGCGCCTTCCCTTCTAACGTATGCAAGTTCAACCGCAACACGAAACGCCAAACGGCGTGATCCGTTGGTGTGTATTCATTGTAGAACTGCGGTGAAATATGTGGGGCTAGGTGTTTTGAAATCGATTGTGTCAACATGTGAAGTCCTCCTTTGAAATCAAAAAATCCCTATCGATTGAATCGATAGGGACGACAAAGCCGCGGTACCACCCTAGTTACTAGAGAATATCTAGTCACTTGATCCGATAACGGGGGACCGCTCAATCACGAGAGCTCGGGAACTGTAATTCGATTCATCTTTTGGGCGTGTTCGCAGCACCACACGCTCTCTGGGCCATGGAAGATGTCTCTACTTCGGTTCTTTCTTCGCTTTTCTTACATATTCAATTCTTTATCTTTTATACAGTTATGCTGTTATGCATATATGCTTTTAAGTGCTAAAGTGACGTCTTGTTAGTTACTGTACCAAAGCTAAACAAAGGCGTCAACAAAAAACAGCCTACGAATTTTCGCAGACTGTCAGAGACACCACTCAATCGGGGGTTTTCCCCACTCATTCAATGCATCGTTTACTTGGGAGAATGGCTTAGAGCCGAAGAATCCACGATGGGATGACAACGGACTTGGATGTACCGACGTGAGCACTTTATGTTGGTCTCCAATCCATTTCATTTTCTTCTTCGCATCATTTCCCCACAAAATGAATACGATTGGTTCCTCACGACTCCCGAGCCGCTCAATGATGGAGTCAGTGAACTGTTCCCACCCTTTTCCACGGTGAGAGCCCGCCTTCCCCGCTTCAACCGTCAGTGCCGTATTTAAGAGAAGGACCCCTTGTTTCGCCCATTTCTCAAGATTGCCACTCTTCGGGAGGTCACATCCAACGTCATCTTTTAGTTCTTGAAAGATGTTTCGTAGAGACGGTGGGAAACGTACCCCGTCCTGCACCGAAAAACTGAGTCCATGCGCTTGATTCGGTCCGTGGTACGGATCTTGCCCTAAAATGACGCACTTCACCTCACTGAATTTCGTGTAAATAAATGCGTTCCAAATGTCTTCTCGGGTCGGGTAAACGATCGTTTCTTCATAAGCTTGGTCGACGAATTGCCTCAACTGTTGAAAATAGGGCTGTTTCATTTCCTCTTGGATGATATCCGTCCAATCTCCAAGCAGTCGACTCGATAACTGATCTGCCATTGCATACTCCCCTTTCCCTTTGTATCATACCCAAAATAATTGCATACAAAAAGACGAGTCGATCGACTCGTCTTTCAAGGTTATACCGTTACTGCGCCTGCTACTTCTTTTGCAAGTGCTTCTGCTTTCGCTTTCGCGTCCGCCACGATCTCTTCGATTTTGTCTGGGTATTGGTTCATCCCTTCAACCGCTACCGTTGTGACTTCAGATACACCGACAAACGCGAGCGCTTGACGGAGGTACGCGTCCGCAAAGTTGAGGTCCGTTCCTGTGTAGATTCCACCCGTTCCTTGTATGTGAATCGCTTGTTTGTTTTCAAGCAAGCCGACAGGTCCTTGCTCTGTGTAACGGAACGTTTTGCCCGCCATAAGGACGCTATCGAGGAACATTTTCATACGCGCTGGGAAGAAGAAGTTCCACATTGGTGTCGCGAATACGTAGAGATCCGCTTCCATGAATGTCTCGAGCATGCTACTCATCGTTCCTACTTTTTTCGCTTCCACGTCAGTAAGTGCTTCACCTGACGCGAATTTGCCCCATGCGCTAAGCACATCTCCATCGATTTCTTGTACATCGACATCGTAGAGTTCAATTGCTTCTACTTCGATTGATTCGTTTTCAGCCTTAAGTGTCGATACGAATGTTTCTGCAACTTGCTTGCTGTATGAAAGTTCAGCTGGTTTCGGGTTAGCCGATACATATAATACTTTAGTCATCGTGTAATCCTCCATTTGTGTAATCTATACTTTTTCAATAACAGTTAGAACTATATCATCTGTATATCTCATCGTCAATTATTTTAATTTCAAGATATTATGTAAAAAAGCAACGGGCTTTATTTGCCCGCTGCGTTATAACCGACTCGTTTCAATAACGAAATCAATTGTTCCGTCTCTTCTTCGCTTAACGGTCCATATATATCTTTGAAGATTTCAATGTGTTGCGGATAGACGACGTCCATGAGCGTCTGTCCATCGTCTGTCAACGAGGCGTACGTGACGCGACGGTCAGACGGACAGGCGATTCGTTCAATCAGCCCTCGCTTCTCCAACTTGTCGATGACGTATGTCACACTACCGCTCGTAATCAAAATCTGATCCCCAATTTGTTGTAGCGGGGTGTCTCCTCGTTTATACAGTACGGATAACACACCGAACTCTGTTGAATTTAACTGGTGGCGTCGTAAATCTTCTTTCACACGATCACTGATGGCATCCATCGTCCGCGCAAGAACGACCCACGCCTTCAATTCAAGGGATTCAATCATGTCGGTTTCACCTCAATTCGTTCATCATATATCACTAGTATAGCAGGACTTATGAAGTATAAGCCGGGAAAAATTCTTCGTCAAGGAACTTCTTCATTGTCGCCTATGTCGGAAACGTTTAGAATGGTAGTATTGTGATTTTAAGAAGGGGTGGACCGTATGCGTGAGTATTACGAAATTTCATTGACGATTAAACGGGAGTTTTTGCATGCTGTCATCGATTTGTTGAATCGGGAAGGCATCGCACCGGACTATGCGCTCGAAAAAGAAGGTGCGGTCTTTTTGTTATTCAATCATTTACCTTGGCCAAACGTGACCCGTGAACCGCATGCCGTGGAACGTTTCTTGTTGACGTTGAAACGATCGGACTATTTATTCGTCAAAACGAAACGTAAATCACCGGTCCCCGATCATGAACCGGTCGCGTGTATGGGTGCCCTCGTCTCTCCGTTCAATGAACATTTGCGGATTGAGCTCGCGGTCGATGAGTCTGAAGCGAGTCATTTAGATATGTCCGCATTTCGTCATTACTAAACAAAATGATAATCCCCCATGACGGTTAGACCGTAACAACTAGCCGAAATGGGGATTTTTTTAGGAGTAGCTGTTTTCTTTGACGGGAATAAAGGACAGTATTCGAATGAAAAAGGAGACATGTCGGAATGGACACAGTCATGTTAATCGTCAATCCATCCTCAGGAAAAGAGTTAGGGGAACAACATGCGACACATGCCGAAGAGGTGTTGCGCGAACGATATGGACACGTCGATGTCCGATTCACTGAAAAGGAACAGGATGCGACGGACTTCGCACGTGAAGCAGCAGAAAAGCACTACCAGGCCGTCATTGCGATGGGTGGGGACGGAACCTTGAACGAAGCGGTAACCGGCCTGGCCGAAGCCACTCATCGACCTGACTTCGGCATCATCCCACTCGGTACGGTCAACGACCTCGCCCGTGCACTCGGTGTCCCAAGCAATCCTAAAAAAGCGATCGAGGCACTTCGTGATGCCAAACCGACGCCGATGGATATCGGAAAATATGAGAACGGTTATTTCATGAACGTCATCGCCATCGGCCTCATTGCCGAAGCGGTCGACGAAGTAAGTGTGGAAGAAAAAACAAAATGGGGACCGTTCGCCTACTTGATTGAAGGAATTAAAGCCTTCAGAGAACATAGCCCATATGAACTGATGGTTGAGAGTGAGGACGGACAATTTGATAATAAGGCATATCTCGCCGTCATCGCTTTGACGAACTCAGTCGGAGGTTTTGAAAATTTCGAACCGGATGCGCGACTCAACGATGGGCTTCTTCATGTCTATATTTTTGAAGAACTTCGTCTAAAAGATGCCCTTCAATTAACACCCGCCCTATTCACAGGAAAACTGAAGGAGACCGACAGCGTCACATCATTTTGTACGAAATGTGTGAAAGTAAGCTCGCCTGATGCCCTTCCGGTAAACGCAGATGGAGACACAGGCGGTGCGTTGCCGCTAACATTTGAGATTTTACCGAGCCATTTAAACGTATTGAAGCCGGTCTAAGAGCAGGACTTTTATCAATGGAACCGAATGTTTTTAAGCGAGAAAGGAGAATGACCTATTAATATCTCGCTCGTTCCACTTACAACAGCAACCGACGACATCGTCAATACGTTCAATCGTTGGAATAACGACCCACAAATCGTACATCTCATTCGACCGAGCCGCTCTGAAGAAGATTTGACCGCCCATTATGAGATGACAGTTGATGATTTAGAAGAACGGCTCTTAACGCATGACATTTTTCTCATCTATGCAGATGACCATTTCGTTGGAGAAATGAACGTTATGTATGACCCGCCTCACTTGTATCGTCAACAACCCGGTACGGCATGGCTCGGTTTCGTCATCGGTGAATCCATCGGTCGAGGGAAAGGCGTTGGTACGGAAGCTCTTCGTTTGTTAGAAGAGATATTGCGAGCCAAACAAACGCCTCGTATGGAACTCGGCGTATTTGCCTTCAACCATGCGGCCCATCGTCTCTATTCAAAATGTGGCTATCAAGAAATTGGACGGATCGAGCATTTCACCTATTGGGATGATCAATTTTGGGCCGATATTCGTATGGAGAAACGCTTTGACTAAAAAAATCCTCCCACTTGATGTGGAAGGATTTTTTACTTAATTATTCAAATTTTCGACTTCGACGATGCGGAAGCCTTTTTGTTCGAGCTTAGAGACTACTTTGTTCTTCTTATCTTCATCGCAATCAGGTGGCAGCGTCACGAGCACCCGACGCACTACCTTACTTTTCGCATCGAGTGTCATCAGGCTCGCAATCGATGTGTACTTGTTCACGACTTTCGTGATTTTTTCGAGCGCCCCCGCTTGTTCACTCAAGGCAATCGTCAAGACGTAGCTTCCTGTGTCACGACTCCACGCCTCTTCGAGCATGCCGAGCATCTTACCGTGTGGCAAAATTCCATAAAACTCGTTGCTTTCATCTTTTAATACCGCAATGTACGGCAATTCTTTGATGGAGAAGAATACTTCGAAGAACCCATCGGATTCATGAACGTATTTTTGCGTATTTTTAATAAGTGTCATCACATTATCATCCATGTTTTCCCCGTTCATTCCATGACGATAAATATGCATTTTATAAATGTTACCGCGGAAAAATGTTCCCGTCTCGTCTAAAACAGGTACACAGCGATACCCTGTTTCTTCAAGCGTATGAAGCGCTTCCCGCAATGTTGCCTTTTCACTGATGGTGACAACATCTTTCTTTGGGATACATAAGCTATGCACTAACATGCGTTTTCCTCCTAGCCAATAATAAAGTGGTCTACACCCTATTCATTATTATTCCCCAAATATGATGAATATCCTGCATGTTTTTTCTGAAAAGTTATGAACACTTCTTTTAATCCTTGAATTTGTCGGAATTCGAAAAAGTCGTTATAGTGAAACTATCCAAACAGACAAAGGGGATGAACGATTATGACGATGAAAAAAGCATTGACGATCGCCGGTTCTGATACGAGTGGCGGCGCGGGTATCCAAGCCGATCTCAAAACGATGGAAGAACTCGGTGTGTATGGCATGACAGCCTTGACTGTCATTGTGGCACAAGATCCACATAACGCATGGAACCATGAAGTCTTTCCAATCGATACGACATTGATTGAAAAGCAAATCGATACGGTTCTCGCTGGAATCGGAGTCGACGCAGTGAAGACAGGTATGCTCCCGACACCTGAAATCATTGAACTCGCTGCGCGTAAAATTAAAGAGTATGGCATCAAGAATGCGGTCGTCGACCCAGTCATGGCATGTAAAGGTGCCGATGAAATTCTTGATCCGAACGTTGCGGTCGCAATGCGGAAACACCTCGTGCCGGTCGCAAAAATCATCACACCGAACTTATTCGAGGCGCGTATGCTCGCTGGCCTCGACAAAACACCATCGACGATGGACGAAATTAAAGAAGCAGCTCGTTTAATCCATGAGCTCGGCGCGGAAATCGTCATCGTTAAAGTCGGTGGCAAACTCGGATTCGACACAGCGTTTGACGTCTTATACGACGGAAACGAATTCCGTCTACTTGAAAGTGAAAAAATTAAGCCTGCGTTCACACATGGTGGCGGGTGTACGTTCTCTTCTGCCATCGCAGCTTCTCTCGCAAACGGTCATACGGTCGATGAAGCAATCGAAATCGGCAAAGAGTTTATCACAGAAGCAGTTCGTCACTCATTCCGTCTAAACCAATACGTTGGACCAACGAACCATACAGGGTACCGCAAAAAAGTAGCTGCACAATCGTAAAAAGATGACCCGGAACCGCGTGTTTCGGGTCATCCTTTCCATTGGAGGGACAGACGTGAAAGCAATTCAACCCAATCACATTCAACAATATTTGGACAGTCACGTCGCAACACCGCTTTTCGTACATGTTGAGACAACAAACGGTGCCTATGCGACACATAACGACCCAGACTTTCATAATGCCGGGATGTTTATTCGTAACGCTAAAATCGAATATAGCATCGGTCAAATTAAAGGAAACGGACCTTATCGAGTCGGATTAAAACTTGATCATGGCTGGCTCTATGTGGAAGGTTTGACCGATTTTGAAGTGCATGGCGAGCAGCTGTTACTCGCTGGTCACGATCGTCTCGGACGCCTGGCATGTGCACTTCATATCGATGTAAAACCGCTCCCTCAAGGAGCTTCGGAGGTGGAAAATCAATGAATGGACCATTACTCGTCATCTTCCCACATCCAGACGATGAGGCGTTCAGCTCAGCCGGAACGATCATTCAACATCGTCAAAAAGGGCTTCCGGTCACGTATGTCTGTTTAACACTCGGTGAGATGGGGCGCAACATGGGCTCCCCAATTTTTACGACACGTGAAGAACTCCCTAAAATTCGAAAACGTGAATTAGAAGAGGCTTGTCGGATAATGGAAATCGAAGACCTGCGCATGTGGGGTCTTCGTGATAAAACCGTCGAGTTCGAAGACGAAGCCGCACTCGCTGCTCGTTTCCGCGCCTTGATTGACGAAGTGAAGCCGGAAACCGTCGTCTCATTCTATCCAGAATATGCCGTTCACCCGGACCATGAAGCTACAGCTCGTGCCGTCGTACGAGCACTTCAGGAGATGGGAGAAGCGCGCCCCGAGTTTTTAGGTGTCGCCTTCGATCGCCGCACAGAAGATGAGCTCGGACAACCTCACGTGATCGTCGATGTGACGGAAGAAAGTGAACAGAAGAAAGACTCCCTCTTTGCCCATCGTTCTCAGACGGAAGGTCTTCTACGCGCCATTGACAATGCAGAAAACGCCCACGTCATGGAGTTACTCCAACGTGAGCGCTTCTATCATTATCCGTTCTCATGATTCATAGGCTAGGCGGGTCATATACAGCAAGGTCCCGACGGTCCCAAGACCAATCAACGTTCCGAATACTACAACGATTTGTCCCATGTTTTCACCTCTTCTAGACTTTACGAACGTTTCAATTGATTGGTTTCAAACAGAGCACCCACTTATTAGGGTGTGCTGTTTTTTTATGTACAAAATTTGATTATTTTTATCATACACCCAATATCCTGTCATTTCGTCCGTCTTAAGACGTAAAAACAGACATGGCTTATGGCCCATGGCCCATGCTTGTCATGATTAAGAGTGAGTCGCATGAAAGAACCAAACGACAAGTCCGATTAGTATGAACGCAAGAAATAGCGACGATGTCGTTCCCCCAATAAAGACAATCCCTATTATGAGGATACCGAGATGCCATAGCATCGAGACAGACGATTCCGTCGTCGCTCGAATAGATGAAGGAACTTGATGGTGCAAAAGTCCATAATAGAGCGGCTCCATCGCCCCATATAGAAGTCCCAACAATCCCATCACACCAATTCCGATTGGACTCGGAAATAAGCCGATGAAGAGAAACCCGCCACCCATCACCCAACCGAATCGCTTCAACCAACGTTCTGAAGGCGCAAAATGCGCAATGGTACCTGCGAACAGCTGCCCTGGCAACTGAATCAAGAGCAAACCACTTGAAATGACACCGAACCAATAAATCGGAACGGACACATCGCGAGCGTACAGTTGCCAAAATTCATCGATGAAATTGAAGGCAGACACCGCTGCCAAAAAACTGATTGTGACATGCCGAAGTTGCTTCTTCGACCAAACGAATTGAAACCCTTTGAACAAATGCCGCCACGTCAAACGTTCCTCTCGCTCTCGATGAGTCGGTTCGACAAGAAATAGGCTAGAGATGGTCGCAATCATTAAACTCAAAATCGAGAGCTTGTAGTTCCACTCCATGGGAAGGTACTGAGCCAAAACACTTCCACTCAATACCGCCATCACAGCGGCCACGATCCCAATCGCGTTCAGTTTCCCGAGTACCCGTTCGAATGACGACGCTTCGCGACTTTCCTGTAACGACTCGTACAGCAAAGCATTCTCTGCCCCACTTCGAATGACCGACCCGACGGCTGAACAACTGATGGCGACAAAGAAACTGGTGAACGTGAACGAATACAAAATGACAATAAACGACAGCCACTCTAATCCGACACCGATTTGGACGAGTCGACGCCGTGCCGTATGGTCCGCCCATACACCAGTCGGTACTTCTAACAGAACGATGATGAGCGCATACACCATCTCTAAATAAACGACTTCCTGAATGGAGATGCCCCGTGACTCCCAGAACAGCCGTTCAATCACGTATGCATGAATCAGCCCTTCAAACCAACGAACCCACCCTAGTCGGACAACGTTTCGACGAACTTAACTCGGTGAACGTGCTCGTTTTCTCACTTGAATCTCCTCCTTACTTGTCTATTCCCGAAAACACAAAAAAACCACGAGACGAATCTCGTGGTCGACGTGTTATTTTAATAAGTTGAGAATCTCGCGGTTGAACGCTGGAATGTCATCTGGCTGACGGCTCGTCACGAGCTGGTTTTGGCAGACAACGACTTCTTTGTCCGCATATTTCGCTCCGGCATACTCCATGTCGACTTTAATCGATTTGTAGCCGGTCGCATCACGACCTTCAAGCGTCTTCGCCGTAATCAATAGCTGTGGTCCGTGACAGATGGCAAACACAGGCTTCTTCGCGTCCATGAAGGCTTTGGCGAACGAAACGAACCGCTCGTCTTCACGTAACAAGTCAGGAGAGAATCCGCCTGGTAAGAGAAGGGCGTCAAAATCTTCTGGCGATACATCGTCAATCGATTGATCGATGTTCACTTTCGCCTCTCCTTGTTTTCCTTCTACCGTATTGCCTGCTTTCTTCTCGATTGTCACGACGTCATGTCCCGCATCCACCAATGCGTCACGGGGACCCGTGAATTCTACATCTTCAAACATATCTGTAATGAGCGTTGCTACTTTTGCCATGTTCTAAACACTCCCTCTGTTTGTTTTATGCACATAGGGACTGTTCCACAGGCATGAATCACTTAAACATCACTGCATGCATTCAACGGAACTTCGAGACGTACGGATTGTCGCGTTCAAAGAAGCGATACGGGTAGTCACGAGCCTCGCCCGTATTCGGAATCCCGATACGTGGACCCGCCTCGATCACCATTTCGGTCTCACCTTCCGCAATATAGAGCGGGTCTTGTTGGAACGAGTGTCCGTATAAATCCATCGTGATTCCGAGTGCTTTCGTCAACTTCCCCGGACCGTTCGTTTGGTCATATCGCTTCACCCCAGGACGGTTCGCCGCAACCCAGTCGTGTCCTTGAATCGGTTCGACGGCCCGAATCAACACGGCTTCCGGTGTGCCGACCGGTCCACTGACCACGTTCAAGAGCGTATGTGTATGCATTTGATACGTGTATACATGTCCCGGTTTTCCGAACATGACTTCCGTTCGCTTCGTCCGACGTCCCCCGAAACTGTGTGCCGCTCTGTCGATGGCACCGAGATAAGCTTCTGTCTCGACAATCTTTGCGATGATGTCGCCTTCCGGGTGTCGTCTCACCAAATATTGACCGAGTAAGGAGCGGGCCAAATCGAGTGTCGGTTGTTCATAAAATGCCACATCGAGTCGCTTCATAGTTCCACCTCCGTTTGTCCCATTTTCTCAAAAGTCGTATCCTTCATACAAAAAAGATGCCCTGCACGGCAGGACATCACTCATTTACGATGCGATTTTTAGTGATTCATGCTGCTTCCCCAACCGAACGTATCCCAAAATGATAGAGAAGACCGGGCTGAGCCAAAGGAAGAACGCAAATGGTGCATATTCCAATACAGGTACACCGAGCGTCGCTGCGAAGAACGCTCCGGAGACACCCCACGGAATGAGTGGGTTAATCACAGTCCCACCATCCTCAAGCGCACGTGACAAGTAGCGTGGGTCAATCCCGCGATCGATGAATCCTTGTTTGAACGCCTGTCCTGGCAAGAGAATCGATAAGTACTGCTCTCCCGCGAGCAAGTTGACACCGATTGAACTGAGGACGACCGAGAGGACCGAACTTCCTGGTGATTTCAACCGCTCGAGCAACGATTCAACGATGGCTTGGAAGACACCGAGTTCGCGCAACAAGCCGCCGAATGCAAGGGCAATCAAGACGAGACTGACCGACCAAAGCATCGATTCAAGACCACCACGATCGAGTACCGTCGCAATCGTCTCGTTCTCGACACCTGACTTGAATCCAGACTGCATGACGCCGAGCCAGTTCGAGATGCTCCAGTTTCCTTGAACGAATCCAGCCGTCAACACACCAGCGAACATCCCGACGAGCATCGTCGGCAAGACCGGCATGCGGCGAAATGCAAGCACTGCGACAAGAACAGGGGCAATCAACGTGAGCCAAGAAAGATCAAATCGTCCGCCGAGCGCTGTCTGTGCTTCCGCGATTTGTGTCGTATCGGCAGTTTGACCACTGCGTCCAAGGAATGTGAATAAAATCAATGTGATGATAAACGCTGGAATCGTCGTCCCCATCATAAAACGAATGTGGTCGAACAGTTTGACACCTGCCACTGCCGGAGCAAAGTTGGTCGTATCCGACAACGGGCTCATCTTGTCTCCGAAGAGCGCACCCGACACGATCGCACCTGCGGCGAGAGCCGGCGAGATGCCTAGCGCCGTCCCGATTCCGAACAAGGCGACACCGACCGTACCGACTGTCGTAAATGCGCTTCCTGTGAATGTCGAGACAATCATCGTAATTAATAAGACACTTGGTAAGAACCATTCAGCAGAGATTGTATTTAATCCGATGGAGAGGATCGTCGCGACCGTTCCGGACATTTGCCATACCCCGATGAGCATCCCAATCAACAACAGAATCAACACCGGCATAATCGCTTCACGAATCCCGTTGATCATTGCTGTTTCAATCTGTTTGAAGTCGCGTGAACGATAATACGCGTATCCACCTACTATTACCATTGTGCCAAAAATCGCCATGTGTGGCGTCGCTTTGGCCAAAAACATCAGTGCGAGCAAGGTGATCCCGCTCATTAACACGACGAATACAGCTTCTTTTCCTTTCATCTGCATCGACGTCCCCTCCTTTCGTTATATCCTGATTATTTATTATTCCACCTAACCGCTTAAACGCTTTTATGCACAAAAGCGTATTAGTGATGTTTTTTACTATACTCGCTTCCTTTCTCCCTGTCAAACGACTTTTTATGATAAATTAAATGCTTGAGGGTGACCTCCGGAGTTCGTAACCTCCTCCGACATCAAAACTAGCGAAAAGGAAGTGTGCTTCATGCAACACGAAAAAGCATTGGTCGTCTTTAGTGGTGGCCAAGATTCAACCACTTGCCTGTTTTGGGCAAAACAACAATTCTCTCATGTGGAGGCGGTGACGTTCGCATATGGTCAACGCCATGATGCGGAAATCGAGGTCGCAAAAGAAATTGCGACAGAACTCGATGTCCCACACCACATCCTCGATTTGTCCCTACTCGGACAACTCACATCGAATGCGCTCACGAGACACGATCTCGACATCGACAATGCGGACGTCCCAAACACGTTCGTTGATGGACGCAACCATCTATTTTTATCATTCGCGGCCGTCATGGCCAAACAACTCGATATGCACCACATCGTGACCGGTGTATGTGAAACGGACTTTTCAGGCTACCCGGATTGCCGAGACCAATTCATCAAATCACTCAACGTGACACTCAATTTAGCGATGGATTATCCATTCGTCATCGACACACCACTCATGTGGCTCGATAAAAAAGAAACGTGGGCACTCGCCGACAAGCTCGGTGCGTTCGACTATGTCAAAGAACGCACGCTCACTTGCTACAACGGTGTCATCGGTTCAGGTTGTGGAGAATGTCCGGCGTGTATCCTTCGCCAAAACGGACTCACAGCTTATGAGGAGGTGCGCGTATGAAGCATGCTCCGTTCCTCGCTCCGACAAGTGTCGAATCAAAACAAGAAGGATCGCTCATCTACTGTCCGCATCGCGTTCAAATCGTCAAAGAAGTGACGTTCGACGCGGCGCACCATCTATTTGATTATGACGGCAAATGTCGTGCCCTTCATGGTCATACGTACAAACTCCAGATGGGTGTCAGCGGCTTTCTCGACAATCGTGGGATGACACTCGACTTTGGTGACTTGAAGACCATCTTTAAAGAAGAGCTTGAGCCTTATCTCGATCATCGCTATTTGAACGAGTCACTCCCTTATATGAATACAACTGCAGAAAACATGTGCTATTGGATTTTTGAACAGTTGGCGACACACTTGCCGAATGAACGCGACGTCCGCGTCGAATTCGTCCGTTTGTATGAAACGCCGACGTCGTACGCTGAGTTCCGCCGTGAATGGTTGGTGGAATCGTGAAAATCCCTGTTCTTGAAGTGTTTGGACCGACCTTCCAAGGAGAAGGCCGCGCCATCGGACAAAAGACGATGTTCGTCCGGACCGCCGGTTGCGATTACCGCTGTTCGTGGTGCGATTCCGCCTTCACGTGGGACGGTTCAGAAAAACCGGATATGCTGACAGCAGACGAGGTGATCGCACGCCTTGACGCACTCGGTATGTATGATTACCTCACCATCTCGGGGGGCAACCCGCTCCTCATCGCAGCCATGGAAGACCTCGTCGTGAAGTTGAAAGAACGTGGCATCACATTAGCTGTCGAGACACAAGGTAGCCGCTATCAAGACTGGATCACACAAATCGACGACGTGACCCTCAGTCCGAAGCCCCCGTCGTCTGGTATGAAGACAAACTGGGAACAACTCGACGCGATCGTCGAACGGTTGCGTCCGGAGCAAACGACATTTAAAGTCGCCGTGTTTGATGAAGTGGATCTTGCCTATGCAAAAGAAGTGCAACAGCGCTACTCACCGGACGTCATGTATTTATCTGCCGGTAACCCAGATCCGGGTGCTGATGGTGATATCACCGATGCCCAGCTTCGTCGCTTGAAACAGCTGTGGGAAGACGTCGCACGCGACCCGTCTTGGCAAAGCGTCCGCGTCCTACCGCAACTACACACATTACTGTACGCCAACGAACGTGGCGTGTAAGGAGAATGAACATGAGATCAGAAGACTTACAAGACCTCTCGCTCCTCGGACAGAAGAGCGTCCCTTATATTTTTGAATACACACCGGACGTACTTGAGGCGTTCCCGAACCGTCACCCGGAGAATGATTACTTCGTCAAATTCAACGCACCGGAATTCACTTCCTTGTGCCCGATTACGAATCAACCGGACTTTGCGACAATCTACATCTCGTACATCCCGGATGAGAAGCTCGTCGAGTCGAAGTCGTTGAAACTGTACTTGTTCAGCTTCCGTAACCATGGCGACTTCCACGAGAACTGCATCAACGTCATCGGGAAAGACCTCGTCAAGTTGATGGAGCCGCGCTATCTCGAAGTGTGGGGGAAATTCACACCGCGTGGCGGCATCTCGATCGACCCATACTACAACTACGGAAAACCGGACACGAAATACGAAAAAATGGCAGAACATCGTCTGTTCAACCATGACCTCTACCCTGAGACGATTGACAATCGTTAATTGAAAAGTAGGCGCTCCATGTGGAGTCGCCTACTTTTTTTGATAGCGATGAATCTGTCGTTTAATCGGTTCACGAAACACCGTCGCGATGAGCGTCAATACGAGCATGATTCCGAATGCCAAGGCGATGAGCGTCCAATCACCGCTAGCGATACTACTTCCGAGAAAATTGTTTGCGAACGCCCCCGGAATCATGCCGACGACGGTCGCAAACAGATACGCCGGCACCTTTACTTTCGCCAAACCTGAAGCGTAGCTGACCAAATCGAAATTGACGAGTGGAATGAGGCGTAAGATGAGGACATAAAAGAATCCGTCTTCTTCGATTTTTTGTTGAATCGCTTCATAGTTCGTCGATTCAAAATGATGCAGGAAACGATCGCCGAAATAGATAGCCACATAATAAGCGACGAGAGCACTTAGCGTCGCTCCGATGACAGTATAGATGACGCCAGGTATGATCCCGAATGCCAAACCGCCTGCGACCGACAGGACCGATGTCGGAAAAAGGATGAGCGGTCGAATGGTGAATAAAATGATATAGATCAAGGGAGCCAACCATCCGAATTGAATGATGTAGTCCCGAATGTCGCCTGGACTTATGTCAATCCACTGATACAGGAACGTCGCTGTCCCAAACAAGAGTAGGACGAATGCGATCATCCACTGTGTTTTCCATTTTTTCATCGTCCCGCCTCCTTTCTATTTGTTTTTATTCCCCTAATCCAGGATGTCATCCACCTTTTTTCGGCCATCTCGATGTGGTACGGTTAGAAAAAGCAGAAGGAGGAAATCGATATGAACCTTGCAGATGCCCTAATATTAAAACAGTTGCTCCATGAGCAAATCGATACATTGACCGAAGAGATTGAGAACGTAGCGTTCATCTCAATCGAAGCGACTGAATCCATTCCGACGATTCAGTCCCGTTCTCTTCAAGACATCGAGATGGAACTGGAACATATCCGTCTTGACTTACGCCAACTCGACCGCTTGATTCAAGAGGAGAACGTCCGATCCGTCGTCGAAACACACGACGGTCCACTCCCACTCGTCGAAGCGATTGAGCTTGCCATTCAGTTACGTGTTCAGGCACGGCTTTATGAAAAGTTGTCACTTCGTCCGAAAAAAGAATATGTACACGGGGTCGCCGTAATCAAACATGCCTTGTACGACCCAGAACTATATCGTTTGAAGGCACGTGACATTAAGAAACGGGCCATCCGAATCGAAAGTGCCATCCAAGCTATCCGTCATCAAGCAGACATTGAATTTGATGCATCACGATACATGTAAAAAGCGAAGGAACCCCTTCGCTTTTTACATGTGATTATGGTGATTGTGATGGATGTCGTGGTGACTCGACGAGGAACGGCTACGCGGGGGTGCTTCATCGGCAAATTTCTCCCCGTCCAAAATCCCGAGACGTTTATATTGTCGGTCGACCCGCTCTTTCGTCTCCTCACGAATGGAATTAGACTCCATAATCAGTTGATAGCACCCGAGCGCGACACGGAACGGCTCCATGCGTGTACGCTCAATGGAAAAGGAATCGATTCCTCGTAAATAGTCTGCCAATCGTTCGGCCGTATCGTCGTCTGGGTCATCGGCGAGCTGAGAGGCGAAGCGCTGTAAGTCTTTCAACGTACTTGATGTTTTAGAATAGTTCATTCCTGATTTGATAAACGCAAAAATAATCAGACCGAACACAACCATGAAAATGATTGGAAACACGCCAAATAACCCATTAAAGAATGAATCCCCTATCGAGTTACTAAACGGATCTCCACTAAATCCAAACACTTTCATTCCAAATTCCCCCTTTTTCTTTATGTACGTTCATTCAATCGAATTGGTTTCATCAAAAAACCGCGATCAAACGACCGCGGCATTTATTCAACTATTCAATTGTTTCTCCATCATGATGCGTGGCTCTCCATCTTCTGTGTAGGCGCCCATGATGTCATATCCACAAAGGAGGTTCAAGATGATGACTCCTTTGTTCGTATTGCGTGCTTTCGTCCGAATCGAATGGAACCCTTGCGCTTCGACCCACTCGAGTTGCGTGTCCATCAGCTTGCGACCGATACCATGCTTTTGAAAGTCCGGGTGTACGCCGCCCGCCCAGCTATAAAATCGATAAGGCTCTGCCTCATAGCCAATCTTAAAGCCGATTAGCTGATCTTCTGAGAATGCTAAGAGCACTAACGGATTAGCGTGTCGATACAGGCGCTCTTTAAATCGTAACTGATCGAGATCGCCATATAACGTACGATACAGTCGGAAGAAATCCTCTTCAAAATCTTTAAAGTTGTTTGTCACATCTTTTACGATAAATGAACTCGTCGTACTCATCGTTCCATCCCCTTTCAGTTTCTGGACAAAGATTCCGTACGTCTTTTCCTTTCGCCGTTCATTCCGAATTTCCTGTCTCCCGTTCGAAAGCCGTGACGCCTTTTTGTTTATATAGTCCGAGCGAACGTTTCGGTAGACTCTTGACCATCCAGTCTTTAAAGATGCGTGCTTGATCCTCGACAGGCAGTTCATAGCCATCCGTCACGATATGACGAGACCGTGTCGTGACATCATACAAGGAGATCGCAGCCGCCACGGAGATGTTCAAGCTTTGTACGTACCCTTGCATCGGAATGACAAAGTTCCCGTCCGCCTGCTTCAGTGCCGCTTCCGACACACCACTATGTTCATTCCCGAATAGAAGAACGGTTGGCTTCGACACATCGACTTTATCGAGTGGGATTGCTTCCTCACTTAATGCCGTCGCATACACTTGATAGCCGCCTTCTTTTAAGGAGTCAATCGCTTCTTCAATGGAGCCATGCTCTACGACGTCCACCCAGCGATCTGCGCTCTTGGCGATGATCGAGTTCGGTTTAAACTTCGCTCGCCCTTCGACCACGTGTAATGTCTGTACCCCGAACGCATCGGCCGAACGTAAGACGGCAGATTGGTTGTGTGGATCGTCCACACCTTCCGTTAAAATCGTGATATGGTTCGTTCGTATATTTAATACTTCATACATCCGTTTGATTCGGTCCGGCATGAGCATCTCATAGAGAGGAAGATCCTCTTTCAATAAGACACCTTTCTGTAGCAACTCTTCTTTTAATTCAATCTGCTCCTCTTTCGTCAAAGCAGATGTAGTCTGTCTCCATCCCATCTTTCTCGCTCCCTTCAACCTATCATATTGTAGCTAGATTCGATTCGACTGACAAGTTTGCCCCTATGTACCCCAATCCGTTTAAAGAATGAAAAAAATGAAAATAGCGAAAACGGTTGCACGAATTTATGCAATCGATTACAATTATTAATGCAAGCGATTGCACTATTGGCAAACATAAAAATAGACAAAACTCCCTCACAGGAAGGAAGCGTATAGTATGAAAAAAATGATCTCATTCGATTTCTGGCAGAAACTTGGCAAGGCCTTAATGGTCGTCATCGCCGTTATGCCAGCTGCCGGTTTGATGATTTCGATTGGAAAACTGATTGGAATGTCAGCCGGAGATGTCGGTATTTTATTAACGACGGCTCGCATCATTGAAGATTTAGGTTGGGGAATCATCGTCAACTTACATATCCTCTTCGCAGTCGCAATTGGTGGTTCGTGGGCAAAAGATCGTGCAGGTGGTGCGTTCGCAGCACTCCTCGCCTTCATTTTGATTAACCGTGTCACGGGAGCCATCTTCGGTGTCAACGGCGCCATGCTTCAAGACCCTGAAGCGACAATCGATTCACTATTCGGTGCAAACCTTGTCGTCGCGGACTACTTCACATCTGTACTCGGTTCACCTGCCCTCAACATGGGTGTGTTCGTCGGGATCATCGCCGGTTTCCTCGGTGGTGCACTTTATAACCGTTTCTACAACTTCAACAAGTTGCCGAACGCCCTCTCGTTCTTTAACGGGAAGCGCTTCGTACCATTTGTCGTCATCCTTGGTTCGGTCCTTGCTGCCCTCGTTCTATCGATTGTATGGCCAACCATCCAAGGGGCGCTCAACAGCTTTGGTGAGTGGATTGCCACATCTCGTAACACGGCTCCAGTACTCGCTCCATTCATTTATGGGGCACTCGAACGTCTACTCTTGCCGTTTGGCTTACACCATATGCTCACAGTACCAATGAACTACACGGAACTCGGTGGAACGTATACGATTTTAACAGGTGCGACAGCTGGATCGGTCGTTGCCGGGCAAGACCCGCTCTGGTTGGCATGGGTGACGGACCTCGTCAACTTGCGTGCTGCTGGTGATACTGCCGCATACAACGCGCTTCTCGCCGATGTCGTTCCGGCCCGCTTCAAAGTCGGTCAAGTCATCTTGTCATTCGCTGCGTTGATTGGTGCCGCATATGCGATGTATCGTAACGTCGATGCAGAGAAAAAAGAACAGTACAAGCCGATGTTCTTGTCAGCCGCACTCGCTGTCTTCTTGACAGGTGTCACAGAACCAATCGAGTTCATGTTCATGTTCGTCGCACCAGTTCTTTACGTCGTCTACGCACTCATGGCGGGTGCTGCCTTCGCCTTGGCAGATATCATCGACCTACGTGTTCACGCTTTCGGTGCGATCGAACTTTTGACGCGCATCCCGATGATCGTCAAAGCAGGACTTCTTCAAGACTTGATCAACTTCGTTCTCGTTTCTGTCGTATTCTTCTTCCTCAACTTCGGTGTATTCAACTTCTTCATCAAGAAGATGAACTTGCCAACGCCAGGACGTAACGGGAACTACATGGAAGAGACGACAGAGAAGTCGTCTGTGACAGGTAACGAACAAGTCATGGGGATTATCACGCTTCTCGGCGGGGAAGAAAACATTGAGGATGTCGACGCATGTATGACTCGTCTTCGCGTGACCGTTAAAGACGTCTCACTCGTCTCTGACGAACAAGAATGGAAGAAAAATGGCGCTATGGGTCTGATTGTGAAAGACCGTGGGGTCCAAGCCATCTACGGCCCGAAAGCCGACGTATTGAAATCAGACATTCAAGACGTCATCGGTGCATAATCTACCGGCCAACTCGCTCGAGAGTTGGCCTTTTTCTAAAGGAGGACTATCGTGAACATTTTAACGCTCAATTGTCATGCCTGGTTAGAAGACCGCCAACAAGAGAAAATTGATGCCATCATCGAACGCATTGCGAGCGAAGAGTACGATCTCATTGCGCTTCAAGAAGTCAATCAACATAAAGAGGCTCCAATCCTCTACGGGAACATCCGTGAGAACAACTTCGCACACGTCCTCGTCGAGCGCCTGAAAGAGTTAAATCTTCCCTATCACATGACATGGGACTTTGCTCATTACGGATATGACATTTATGAGGAAGGCGTCGCCATCTTGTCACGCACGCCGTTTCTATCGATCAATTCATTCTTCGTATCGAAGACGACGGACCCTGACAATTACAAGTCCCGTAAGATTGTCAAAGCTGTCATCGAAGGAGCAGATGCTCCGACGACCGTCTACTCGTGTCACCTCGGATGGTGGCATGACGAAGAAGAACCGGTGAAGCATCAACTCGATGAACTGCTGCGTCGCGTCGAGCATGACGATCATGCTCTTCTACTCGGTGATTTCAACAACGATGCCTTCATTCGAGGCGAAGGATACGATTATTTGATGGAGAAAGGGCTCCAAGACTTGTTCCATCTCGCAACGGAACGCGAAGGCGATGCGACCGTCCAAGGGAAAATCGCTGGATGGGATGAAAACAAGAAATCGCTCCGCATCGACTTGATGTTGACGAATGCACCGATTCACGTCTCCCGTCATGCCGTCGTTTTCGATGGCGAGAACGGGCCCGTCGTCTCCGACCACGCCGGTGTCGAAGCGACCGTGTTTTGGCGCTGATTCACCTTTTTCTTCCGACTTGGGAGAAAAGGGTTTTTCTTTTGGGGAAAATCTTGTAACGTGATAAAAGACTGATGTCTAACTACTAATGAATGAAATAGAAAGAAGTGTTTGAACATGAAGACAAGCTCGCTCAATCGAAGCGACTGGACCCTAGTCCTATCCCTCTCCTTATTAACCTTCGTTCTCGGAACGAGTGAATTTGTCATCGTCGGCATTTTGCCTGATATCGCAAGCGGTCTATCCATTTCCATCGCGACGGCAGGAAGTCTCGTATCGGCATTCGCCATCAGCTTCGCCGTCGGCACACCCATCATGATGTCCTTGACGAGTCATCTCCCAAAACGTAAATTGATGCTCGGTCTGACCATTCTGTTCACTATTCTGAACTTGTTGAGCAGCCTGGCCCCACTGTATGAATGGTTACTCGTCTTACGCATGTTGACGGCCGTCGTCACAGGTGTCTTGATTTCGCTCGCCATGCTCGTCGCCAGTGAAAGCGTCCCTCCAGCAAAACGAGGTGTGGCTGTGTCCTTTATTTTCGGTGGCTTCACGATGGCTAACGTGTTCGGTGTTCCAATCGGGACGTTTATCGGACAGCAGGCAGGTTGGGAATCCACATTTTTATTAACGACTACACTCGGTGCAGTCGCCTGGATCGCCATTTATCGTGTCTTGCCGAACCAGTTGTCTCAAGAAAAAGCATCACTCCGTGAACAAATGGCACTCCTGACGAATCCGCGCATTTTGATTGCCTTCCTGATTCCGGCGTTCGGTTTCGGGGCAACGTATGTCGTGTATACGTATCTCGTGCCGATTTTAAAAGATGTACTCGGTGTACCGGTCGCTTGGGTCAGTCCGATTTTATTCGCATACGGATTCATTTCGATTTTCAGTAATATCGCTGCCGGAAAAATCGCTAGTCACAATCCAATCGGACGCCTACGGTTCGTCTTTCTCGTCCAGGCGTTCGTCCTGGCCGCGCTATTTGTGACGACGTCGAATGTGACGCTCGGTCTTCTCAATATCGCACTCATGTCGTTCATGGCAATTTTATTGACGACATCGACTCAGATTTATTTGATTGATTTGGCAGAGAAGTTCAATCCGAACGCCAAAGGTCTCGCCTCGTCACTCATGCCAGTGGCAAGTAATGTCGGAATTGGACTCGGTTCCGCTCTCGGTGGTGTCGTCTATGCGACGAGTCCGATCATGACGCTCGCGCTCGTCGGCGGATTGGTCGCCCTCGTCACAGCCGGGTTGACTGCAATCAGTTATTCGCTCGACCAACGCTAAAACGTGCGCACCTCGATGCAGGTGCGCACGTTTTTTTATAACCATTCGAGAATCGCCGAAAGGACTTCGTCCAATTGTTCTTTCGATGTAAGCGGACTTTCCTGATCTCCTTTTTGTGGACCATACATCCCGAAGTTCGCATGATTCCCGTCTTCAATTTGCACGAATTGACTATCGTCAGGAAGATCGTTTCGACTCGCATCGATGTCTTCCGGGACAGCCAGCCCATCCAATTCACCTGAAATCGATAGCACGCGTAAATCACTATCGACCATCGAACTGATCGGATACGAGGCGAGGAAAATCACACCGTCCACCAACTCTTGATGCTCGAGCGCGTAACCCGATGCCGCCGAACCTCCGAGCGAATGACCGGCCACGATCCAGCGTTCAATCTCCGGATGTGCCTCGATGATTGAATCGGCTGCGTCGATATCTAAAATGCCTAAGTTGAGACGAAGCGACGGAATGGCGACGAAAACACCTTCCTCGGCTAATCGTGTTCCATAATACGCATACGCCTCTTTCTCGACTTTTGCCCCTGGGTAGAGAATGACCCCGACCTCGCTCGCCGTGTCTCCGAACTCGAGACGATTGTCAACCAAGGTCCCTTCTTCCGCATACTGCGTCGCTTCATCGGTCGGTCCATACGTGAACTGTGTCCAAATGAAAAAGCCAGCGACCGCGATGACAAGCAGTCCTAAGACTACCAGTCCTGCCCATTTAAAGAATTTCTTCATTATATAGCCTCCATTTGCATCCACTTCATCATAACGTTACACTAATAAGAAAAAGTATGATCAGGGGGACACCATGACCAGAAGTAATGTAACCACGACGATTCAGTGGTTTATTTTTATTTTAGCTACAAATATTGTACCACCACTCTCCATCGCCGCCTTGTTTGAACTGTCACCAGGTGAGACGATGACCTTCATATCCCGCTCACTCTTCATCTTCGCACTCTTTAGCATCGTTCAGACGATGCTCGGACATCGCCTCCCGATTCTCGAAGGACCTGCCGGCATTTGGTGGGGTGTCTTCACCCTGTACGCATCCATCGGTCCCGCCCTATATGGAAGTCAGCAAGAGACGCTGCAGGCACTCGGTTTTATGTTGTTCTTAAGCGGGATCATCGGTGTATTGTTGACCGTCACCGGCATCCTGAGACGCATGCTTTCCCTGTTTACACCGCAAGTGCTCGGCGTCTATATGATTTTGCTCGTCCTCCAATTATCAGGGGCTGTCATCAAAGGCGGCTTCGGGGTGACGGAAGACGGGATCAACATCGTCCAAGCCGTCGCGACGGCTGGTCTCGTCTTGTTCGCACTCACGCTCGAGCAAAGTCGCTTCAAGCAATATGGACTCGTCATGACACTATTCGTCGGATTCGGTTTGTTTCACTTACTCAACCTCGGGAATCCAATCGTTCGTTCGGAATCCTTCTTCCTCGTACCGGAATTGCTTCCGTTCGGAAATTGGGTGTGGGATTGGAACTTGTTGCCGACGGCTTTCGTCATCACCTTGCTTCTCATGACGAACGTACTCGCGAATATCAAGTTGATCGAGCGCATCGTCAGTTCTCGTGAAAAACGAGAAATCAAAGGGAACGTTCCCGCGTCGGGTGTCGCCAGTGGTGTCAGTCAAATCGTGGCCGGTCTCTTCGGTACACCGGGTCCTGTCGCTATTTCAGGGACGGCCGGATTCCTCTCTTCTACGGAGAGCGTCCAACGCGCCCCTCATCTGATTGCTCACGCCCTCATGATGGGGTTAGCACTCATCGGTCCATTCGTCTCGTTGATTGCGAGTATCCCGGCCGCTGTCGGCTATGCGATTGTGACTCCGCTCATCGCGACGATGATCATCATCGGAATCAATGAGGCAGCCTTTGAATTAAAACAATCAACGGCTTCTCTCACGGTCGGTCTCCCGCTCGTCATCGGTGCCGGAGCAATGCTTCTGCCACCTGGTTCGATGAATGATTTGCCACCGCTCCTTGCGACCGTCTTCTCTAACGGACTCGTCCTTGGAACAATTGTTGCCTTAACGACGGCCATCTTAAGTAAAATCAAGGATTAAAAAAAGAACTGGCCTATGGTCAGTTCTTTTCACGTACATGCATATGGTAACGGGCATCGTGCGGTAATACGGCGCCTTCTTCTTGTTCGAAATGCGCACGGTCTTTCCAATAACGAACTGCTGACGAGGTGTCACGATATAGGGCGCGCTGTAACGCCTGCTTCGCCGTGACAGCCGTGCCGTCATCATTTTTCAACTCGAGTCCCATCAGTTTATAGCCGATTGTTTGTCCTCCTCGACTCATTTGGCAAGCTTCCATCACATACGTTAATAGCGTCGGTGTCACGACCGCATGTACGAACTCGCTCTTCACTTTCTTTCGAACAAGTTGTTCTACGCCATAACTGACGAACCCTGCGATGACACTGTCAATCAAGACCGCTTTCGTTCGTTTCTTCGTCAATGTATTCATCGGCTCATCCTCTGCATCATCCCCGACGTCAACACTTCGATTCCTTCACCTTCTTCAGACGCCATGATCAAGGCACGTGCAACGTGCAGCGCTTGAATCGGTGCGACTTCCGGTGTCTTCTCAAGCAAAAGTGACTGGAACGGTCGACTGATGACCTCGGCCGCTTTCTCCCCAAGTCGGAAAGAATCACGCTCTCCGAGTAATAGAGAAGGACGTGCGATAATCAAATGACGGAAGTTGAAGACGCGTAACGCGTTCTCGAGTTCCCCTTTCACACGGTTGTAAAAGAAAGATGAACGCAACGACGCACCTTGTGCCGATACAACTGCATAGCGCGTCGCACCATGTGCCTTGGCGACACGAGCAACTTCAAGTGGTAATTCTAAATCGACTTGTTTGAACGCTTCCTGCGAGCCGGCTACCGCAATCGTCGTGCCGAGTGCACAGTACACGTCGTCGATCTGTGGAAGCGCTGCATCCATCTCCTCGAATCCGACGACCTCATGTAGCTTCCGATGACTCCAACGCTTTGAGCGTCGGACGACAATCCAGACCGCATCATAACGGTCACTTTCTAACAACTGTTCAACCAATTCGCGGCCAATCAAACCGGTCGCGCCTACGACAAATGCAGTTTTCCCCATCTATGACTCCTCCTAGACTACTATTTCCTTCAGTCTAGCCGACTTGTCGTTCCTCGGCAATGATCGTCGTGGGACGATAACGGTCCATCGTACGGAAGAACCCGTTCAAGAGGAGCGCTGTGAACGAACCTGCTACGATGGCGCTATCTGTGAACAGCTGAAGCCATTCCGGCATGTTTGCGACGATAGCCGGGTTTGCCGTAATCCCGAGTCCGACACCGATTGAGAGGGCAATGGTGATCAAGTTCTCGTTTTTCGAAAAGTCGACCTGGCTCAGAATCCGAATTCCAGAAGCGGCGACTGTTCCGAACATGACGAGCATCGCCCCCCCAAGCACTGGTTTTGGAATCAATGTCGTGAACGTAGCGACTTTCGGAAGGAAGCCGAGCAAGATGAGCAACCCACCTGTCCAAAAGATGACACGCCGTGATTTCACACCTGACAATTGGACGAGTCCAACGTTTTGACTAAACGTCGTGTACGGGAAACTGTTGAAAATCCCTCCGAGAATCGTCGCGACTCCTTCCGCACGATACCCCTTCGTCAATTCTTTCGCACCGATTGGCTTTTTCGTGATATCGCTGAGCGCCAAAAATACACCGGTCGATTCAATCATCGAGATGATGGCGACGAGCATCATGACGAGGATGGCGGACACGTCGAATGTCGGCATCCCGAAATAGAACGGCTGGACCATTTGGAACCAACCCGCCTCACGGACAGGACTGAAGTCGACGAGCCCGAGTGAAGCGGCGACCCCCGTTCCAATCAGTATGGCAAAGAGGACAGCCGCGGCACGTGTGAAGACGGTCCCGACACGATTCAAGACGAGAATGAGTACAATCGTTAAACCACCTAATCCGAGATTTTGCATCGATGCGAACCCAGGCTCACCCGGCATCACGCCGCCGATGTCATTGATGGCGACTGGGATGAGTGAGAGACCAATGATTGTCACAACAGAACCGAGAACGACTGGTGGAAAGAAGCGTGCGAGCTTCCCAACAAATCCGGAGATGAGGATGACGATCAGTCCGCTCGCAATCAACGCGCCATAAATGGCCGTAATTCCGTTCGCGCTGCCGATGGCGATCATCGGACCGACCGCCGTGAACGTACATCCGAGGACGACCGGCAATCCGACACCGGTAAAGCGTGTCGTCCATACTTGTAGTAACGTCGCCACCCCACACATGAATAAATCAATTGCGACGAGATAAGCGAGTTCGGTTGGACCTAGACCAATGGCACCACCAACGATGAGCGGGACGATTGCCGCTCCCGTGTACATGGCGAGTAGATGTTGGAATCCTAGACTTGCCGTCTTGAATGTATTCATCGAACGACCTCCACGAATGAGATGTGATTTTTCTCTAATTTCGCGATGCGTGCCAGCGATTCGACGTGATAGCCACGCTCGATCAATTTATCGCGCCCCGGTTGGAATGACTTCTCGATGACGATGCCAACCCCTGCGACCTCCGCACCTGCCGCTTCGACGAGTTGTGTCAGTCCGAGTGCCGCCTCCCCATTCGCGAGGAAGTCGTCGATAACGAGAACGCGTTCGCCTGGTAAGACGAAGCGTCGACTTAAGCTGATGCGGTTCGTCTCTTGTTTTGTGAACGAATAGACGTCTGCCTCCACGAGGTCATCTTGGAGTGTCAGCGATTTTCGTTTACGCGCGAATACGAACGGGATACCCATCTCAAGTGCCGTCATCATCGCCGGCGCAATTCCACTCGATTCGAGTGTGACGATTCGGTCGATGTTGGCGTCTTTGAAACGCTCTGTAAATTCCTTTCCGATAGCTTGCATGAGCACCGGATCGACCTGATGATTCAAGAAGGCGTCGACTTTCAACACTTGGTCGGAAAGGGCCCGACCCTCTTCACGGATTTTGTCTTCTAACTGCTTCATTGTTTTCCCTCCAATAAAAAATGCGATTCGTCACCCCTCATCGGGAGGCAACGAACCGCATGGAAATCAAAGATAGCATACGACAAGCGCCACCCGTAGTCGAACCATTTACGGTAGTTCGGTAGAGACTTGCGGACCATATTTCCGCTGATATACGAGTGCGAATCTATTTATTTAAGATAGACCTTATTGTAGACGAGCTGACGAGAAATGCAATAGGTTGGAATCAAACGGTGAAATGTTCGATTTTTCTGAAACTGCTGTATACTGTATATATTGGATATGAGAGAGGAGCCCTACCCTTATGAAGTTATTCGTATTAGGCGCAACCGGTCGGACCGGACATCAATTCATCGATCAAGCCATCGAGCACGGTCATGATGTCACTGCGTTCGTCCGTGAACAGAAAAAGCTGATTCGGACGCCACAACTTGAAATCATCGAAGGCGACTTATATGACATCGATTCGTTAACGGAAGCGATGCACGGTCACGACGCAGTCGTCAGTTGTCTCGGAACGGATTTGAGCGACCCGGACTTTTTAGCGAGTGTCACGGACAAGCTCGTCCCAGCGATGAAGACGAATGGCATCTCACGCGTCGTCTATTTGGCCTCAGCCGGTATTGACAATGAGATTCCGGGACTTGCGGGGAAAGCCATTACGTTTATGCTTCGGAAGCCGCTCCGCGATCATCGAGCAGCCGTGGACTTATGGCGCAATTCGTCATTCGATTATACGATTGTACGACCGATGCAATTGACGGATGGCCCTCGCACCTCGACTTATCGCACGGCCATCGATGAAGTGCCAGAGAACGGGAAGCACATCTCCCGGGCAGATGTCGCCCAGTTCATGCTTCATACGATTGAAGAACATGAACACGTACGGGAGTCGGTCGGACTGGCGTACTAATTTGGTTCGATTCATGCTACAATATCGGGTAGTTTACTTTGAAAGGAACGAAAACGAATTATGAGTATATTAACGGTACAAAACTTGAGCCACGGCTTTGGTGACCGCGCTATTTTGAACGATGTCTCTTTCCGCCTCTTAAAAGGAGAGCATATCGGTCTCGTCGGAGCGAACGGTGAAGGAAAATCGACGTTCATGAACATCATCACACGCAAACTGCAACCGGATGAAGGGAAAATCGAATGGGCGAAAAATGTCCGTGTCGGTTATCTCGACCAACACGCGGTACTCGAGCGTGGAATGACGATCCGGGACGTCTTGAAAGGTGCCTTCCAATACTTGATTGACATGGAGACACGCATCGGCGAACTCTACATGGAGATGGGAGATGCTACACCTGAACAGATGGAAGACATGCTCGCTGAGGTCGGTGAACTTCAAGAGACGCTCGACTCGAACGACTTTTATATCATCGATGCGAAAGTAGAAGAAGTCGCACGTGGTCTCGGTATTTTAGACGTCGGTCTCGACCGTGACGTCACGGACTTGTCAGGCGGACAGCGTACGAAAGTATTGCTCGCGAAATTGCTTCTTGAGAAGCCAGATATCTTACTCCTCGATGAGCCGACCAACTATTTGGATGAAGTCCATATCGAGTGGTTGAAACGCTATCTTCAAAACTATGACAATGCCTTCATCTTGATTTCGCATGATATCCCGTTCTTAAATAGCGTCATCAACTTGGTCTATCATATGGAGAACCAAGAGTTGAACCGCTACGTCGGGGATTATGACAAGTTCATGGAAGTGTACGAAATGAAACGCTCACAACTTGAAGCCGCATACAAGCGTCAACAAGCCGAGATTGCCGACTTGAAAGACTTCGTTGCCCGTAATAAGGCACGCGTCTCGACACGAAACATGGCGATGTCACGTCAGAAGAAGCTTGATAAGATGGATGTCATCGAATTGAGCGCAGATCGTCCGAAACCGGAATTCCGCTTCTTGCAGGCCCGTACGTCAGGACGACTCATCTTTGATGCGAAAGGTCTCGTCATCGGATACGATGAGCCACTCTCACGTCCGCTCGATCTGCAGATGGAGCGCGGTCAAAAGATTGCCCTCGTCGGAGCAAACGGGATCGGGAAGACGACCCTCTTGAAGAGCTTACTCGGCTTAATCAACCCGCTTGAAGGGACAGTCGAACGCGGCGAGTTTCTTGAAATGGGTTACTTCGAACAGGAAGCAGTAACGAGCAACAACACGTGTATCGAAGAAATTTGGAGCGAGTTCCCGTCACTCAATCAACAGCAAGTGCGCGCGATGCTCGCGAAATGCGGTCTCATGACGAAGCACATTGAAAGTAAGATCTCGGTCCTCAGTGGTGGAGAAAAGGCGAAAGTTCGTCTTTGTAAACTCCTTAATAACGAGACAAACCTTCTCTTGCTCGATGAGCCGACGAACCACTTGGACGTCGACGCGAAGGAAGAGTTGAAGCGTGCGTTGAAAGAGTACAAAGGAAGCGTCCTCCTTATCAGTCACGAACCAGAATTCTATGAGGATATCGTCACAGACGTCTGGAACTGTGAATCGTGGACGACGAAAGTATTCTAATTCAGTAAAGGACGTGTCGTATGGCTGGCCCAATTCAAACGAATGAACGGATTATCTTGTATGACATTATCCGAGGGTTTGCCCTCTGCGGCATTTTCCTCGTTAATATTCCTACCATGCTCGGGAGCGACTGGATGTTCGGTCGCCCCGACTATGCGGGAAGCGATTTATTCGTCCGCACCCTCTTTGACTTGTTCGTGCAGACGAAATTTTATACGATCTTCTCCCTCCTATTTGGGATCGGCTTTTCGATTTTCCTCGAGCGCTCTTACGCTCGGGGCGATTCGGTCAGTCGTTACATACGCCGAATCTTGATTCTTTTCTTGTTCGGTCTCGCGCACTTGGCGATTTGGTCGGGTGACATCCTTCATACGTATGCGATGTGGGGCTTATTGCTTCCTCTTTTTTACGGATTGAGTAACCGTGCCATTCTGACGTGGGCATGGGGACTGTTGACTGTAAATTTCTTACTATTCAACGTTGCCCCTATCTATGTAGAGTGGGCTTTTGGATACATGTATTTAGGAGAGTCGTTCCCGACGGTCTTTAATTCAGGCTTCGGTCCTTGGCTAGGCTATCGATTCGACAACGAGATTTTTACTATGATTCAAAATTCACTTTTTGTCGGAATCGAGATTCTCGGTCTGTTCTTACTCGGTCTCTTCATCGGACGGGAACGAAAGCTTCTGACTTGGAGCATCCAAGGGTTGACCCGGACTGCTGCCATCTGCGCAATTGCAGCCATGCCATTCTGGGGAATCATCATCTGGCATCATTACGGTGATGGCGCCTCTTATATGTCAACGAACTCAGCAGCCGTATGGATTTCCGGGAAGCTACTCGCCACGACATATGTCTGCCTGTTCACGGTCGCCGTTCGAAAAGGTCGCACGTTCGCACCGCTCCAAGCGCTCGGTCGGATGGCACTCACGAACTATTTGACACATACGTTGATTATTGTCTTGCCAGTGATCGCACTCGGGGCGTACGGGGCGCTTTCTTTAACCGAAGGCCTATTCCTCAGCATCGCCATTTTGATTGCCCAATCGTTCTTCTCGATGTGGTGGCTAAAAAATCACCGTTACGGACCGTTTGAGAAGCTGTGGCGTCTCGGAACATACGGAAGACAAACAAAATCATCTTAAGATCGGACTTTATTGTCCGGTCTTTTTTTAAAACAAAAACTGCAGACGTATTCACGTCTGCAGTTCCGCTCGAGGCATAGGCTTCGAGTTTTTATTTTGTTGCCGCTTCAGTTAAAACGGGTACGATTTGCTTCTTACGCGAGACGACGCCTGGAAGTGTCGCCAATCCGCTTTGAAGCGTCACGTTGAACGCTTGTTCGAAGAGTTCTGGTTTTGGTCCGACGACGATGGCTTCCGAATCGTTCGTCAAAATGTTCGTGATGGCGAATACGAACAAGTCTAAGTTTTTCGCTGCAACCGTGTTGGAGATGGCCGCTTCGACTTCCTCTTTGCGGTTCAAGACATCGTTCGCGTCGACCGTGTTCACTTGTGCGATTTCGACACGATAGTCACCCATCGCGAATTCTTTCGCATCGAGTGAGATGAGCTCTTCAATCGTTTTTTGGCTGAGGTCCGCACCCGCTTTGAGCATCTCAAGACCGTATGCTTCCACATCGACGCTAGCGATGTCTGCAAGTTCTTTCGCTGCCTTGATGTCTTCATCCGTACATGTCGGCGATTTGAAGAGAAGCGAATCCGAGATGATGGCTGAAAGCATCAAACCGGCCATGTCCGCTGCAATGTCGACACCATTCTCTTTATACAACTTCAACAAAATCGTCGCTGTACATCCGACTGGTTCCGCACGATAGTAGAGCGGGTCTGCCGTTTGGAAGTTCGCGATGCGGTGGTGGTCGATGACTTCAAGAATTCGCACGTCTTCAATGCCGTCCGCACTTTGCTGGAACTCGTTGTGGTCGACTAAGATGACTTCTTCCGCCTCACCTTTCACGCCTTCGATCAAGCGTGGTGCTTTTACGCGGAAGTGATCGAGTGCATATTGTGTTTCCCCGTTCACTTCACCGAGACGGACTGCCTCTGCGTCCATCCCTAATTTCTTCTTCAACTCGGCATAGGCGAGCGCTGACGTGATCGTATCGGTATCTGGATTTTTATGTCCGAAGACTAGTACTGTACTCATATCTCATTCTCCTCACTAAATAGTTTTCCCTTATCCATTATAACGTCCACGACATTTCTTTCAATTCCCAAACAAAAAGAGCCGTGTCGGCTCTTATGATTGTTCGTCTTCATCTGTCTCTTCGAGGTCGGAATGATCTCCTTTTGAATCCTCTTCGTGGGAGATGTCCGGTTGATCTCGTTTCAACTTCTCTTTTTCTTCTTGTTCACGCTTTTCTTTGTCTGACATATCACGTCATCCTTTCGAAAATCTGACTTGTCGTAACCTGTTCCCCAAGCTAGATTTCATGAAACGATATTTCATCAAACGTAAACAAACTGAAACGTCAGGCTTGTACGAAGACGATTTCTTCTTCGCGAAGTTCGACTTTCACGTCTTGGCCTTGGAATAACCACTCATCTTGTTCCGCCACGACGAAACGGATGCCATCTTCTTCTGTCTCAACGGCCGCATTGTTCACTTCTTCCGTGATGACCCCGACGGAGAAACCGTGCGTCAAGTCTGTCGAACCCCCGTATTTCGCAAACAAACGAACCGTTTGACCCGCTTCGACTTCCATCTCTTGTTTGAACCATTGGAGCGCTTCTTCTGTTACTTGAATCTTCATAACATCTCCTCCTCTCGACTACTCCTTTCATTCTAAACGTTTCAAAACAGTCGAGCGAGGAAGTTGCCTAAAGTGTTGTCCCGACTTGATAGCTGACTGTCATCCCATGTGTTTCAGGTTGAGCACCGTTCATCTCGGCAAGCGTCGTTTCAAATAAACGCCTGCCAATCTGTTCATTCGGAGAGAGCATCGTCGACAGTCCGAACGCCCGACCAATCGGATGCCCGTCAAATCCGAGCATAGCGACTTCTTCGGGAATGGCAATATGCCTTCGTTGCATCTCTCCTAAAAATCCGAGCGCGACATAATCAGACGAGAAAAAGAGCGCTCGAGGACGCTCTTTTTGAGAGAGGAACGTTTCAGCCAACCGAACGCCATCCTCGCTCGTCAAATACCCAGTCCAAATCCATTGCTCACGCGCATGCGCTACTTCATCGAAATAGGCTTGCTGACGCGCAAGGGAACTCGGACTATGGCTTCTCGACAAAATCATACCAATCTGCTCATACCCGTGACTCTGTAATACACGAATACCGGATACGAATGATGCGTAATGATCGACATGAATCGATGAAATCGTCTCTGGTGCACCGACGGTCGCCACGGCAATCGGTCCGTAAGCGCGGTACGTCTCCATTTCTTTAAAGGACATCTCGTGAGACAAGACGATCGCCCCGTCGACTTCGCGATGCTTCAATAAATCGAGTGCTTGTCGCTCCTCACTCAGCTTATACTCCGTTTGCCACATGACGAGTCGGTAATCGTGCTCGAGGGCCGCTTTCGCGAGCCCGTTGACGAAGAGACCGTAATACGGATGATCCATGTAAGGCAAGATGACGACAACACGTTGCGTTTTTCCTGTCGACAACGTCAACGCCTGTTGATTCCGCAAATACCCGAGCTCCTTCATCGCTTTATGGACACGGGCCCGTTTTTCTTTCGATACGTACGGATGCTCGTTCAAGACGCGCGAAACCGTCGTCACCGAAACGTCAGCGTGCTTTGCGATATCTCGAATATTCGCCATTCGTCTCACCTCAACTTGTCAGTCTTTGCATATAGTGTACCCACTCTGCTTGCTGACTGTCACCTCTTTCGACGACTTGGCAACGGATCGCCTGAACGAGACGGAAGCGCTCTTCTAACGGTAAATGAAGAAACTCTTCACGGAAACGGGTACACAACATTTTTCCAAACGGTGTATACAACTGATTGATGACGAGCTCGTATACGATTCCACTGCACCATGTCTTCCACGTTGTCGGCTTCATATCGGTTCCCCTCCCTTTGTCTATACCGTATCTTCTGAAACGCGTTTCAGAGCAAGCATCTTTTTAGAAAAGTTAATTTCCGAACATTTTTTACTACTATTCCTCATTTTCCATGTTTTTTACGTAAAACAATTGACGTGAATCGAACATTTTTGTATAGTCATCAAGTTGATAACGTTAATTTACTCATTTTTTTCAATTAATGTTCGGAAATAGACTGTAATAAGGAGTTTTATCGATGAATATCTTTCAGCTGAAACAACATGGTACGAATGTTAAACAGGAAGTGACCGCTGGGATCACAACGTTCGTGACGATGGCGTACATCTCTGTCGTCAACCCGGCGATTCTATCTGACGCAGGTATCCCGTTCGCACAAGCGTTCACGGCGACAATCATTGCCATCCTCATCGGGACAGGCTTGATGGCGTTTTATGCGAACTTACCGATCGCTGTAGCGCCAGGGATGGGGCTAAACGCATTCTTCGCTTACACGCTTGTCGCCCAAGAGCAGATTGCCCCGTCTGCCGCACTCGGTGTCGTCTTCGTCTCGTCTGTCTTCTTTTTAATTTTGTCGCTCTCTCCGATTCGGACGAAACTGATTCAAGCGATCCCGACTTCGTTGAAGCATGCCATCACGACCGGGATTGGGCTCTTCATCGCTTCACTCGGTTTGAAGTTATCGGGCTTAATCGTCGCCGACGAGGCGAACTTGGTGCGTCTCGGTGACGTGTCTTCTCCAGAAGCTCTACTCGTACTAGGCGGTTTGATCATCTCAGCACTCCTCTTCTCACGAAACGTACCCGGTTCTTTACTCATCGGGATGGTACTTACCGGGATTGCGGCATACTTCATGGATATCTTAAAAATCGACGGTGTCACGGCGATGCCAACCCTTCCGGAGGGACTCATGGTCAACCCCGTGACGGCATTTAGTGATGTCATTCAATACGGTTTGTTCGGTGCCGTGCTCTCGTTCTTCCTCGTCACATTGTTCGATACGACAGGTACGCTTGTCGGTGTCGGAAAACAAGCCGGTCTCTTAAAAGAAGACGGAACGATCGAGAATGGTCACCGTGCACTCTTTGCCGATTCGCTTGCTACAATGGGTGGATCACTCGTCGGAACGAGCCCATCTACGGCATACATCGAGTCTGCTGCCGGTGTCGCCCAAGGTGGACGTACGGGTCTCACGACGGCCATCGTCGCTGGATTGTTCGGATTGACACTCTTCTTCAGCCCGCTCATCGGTGCCATTTCTGGCGTAGCGGCGATCACGGCTCCTGCCCTCATCATCGTCGGTGCGCTCATGTTGACGAATGTCCGGTACATCGATTGGAGTGACTTTAGCGAATACTTCCCGGCGTTCATGACGATTTTGATCATGCCTTTGTCAGGAAGCATCGAACGCGGAATCGCATTCGGGTTCATCTTATACCCAATCTTCAAAGCAATGAACAAAGAGACGGTTCACCCGCTCATCTACTTGTTCGGCGCACTCTTCATTTTGGAAATGTTCTTCCTATAAGTTAGACAAAAGATCCTTGTCATGTGACGAGGATCTTTTCTGTTATACGTGCTCCTTCCCTGTTTTATATCAGAAAAGAGATGAATATCGGTTCAGTGAGATGCGTTATCAATTACACAGTATTTTACAAATAAATAAGTTTTTCTCCCCATTTTTCTGTCACTTTCCTACGCTTTATGAAATAATGACGTTGAAATCGTTATTATTTAGAAGAAAGAAGGAATGACTATGCCGAATGTAGCTTTATTCGTCACATGTTTATCTGATACGTTGTTCCCCTCTGTCGGAAAAGCGACAGTCGAATTACTCGAACATTTAGGATGCGATGTGACTTTCCCGTTTGAACAGACGTGCTGTGGACAACCCGCCTATAATAGTGGTTATCATGAGGAAACGAAGAAAATCGCCAAGCACATGATTGAAACGTTTGAGAAGGCAGATGCAGAGTATATCGTCGGACCATCAGGATCTTGTGTCATGATGATGCGCGACTATCCACATTTATTTCAAGATGACCCGATGTGGAGACCACGCGCAGAAGCGCACGCCGCCAAAACGTTCGAACTGACGCAGTTCATCGTTGATGTGCTCGAAGTCACCGATGTCGGTGCTAAGTTCCCTAGTAAGGCGACGTACCATGCATCCTGTCATATGACTCGCCTCCTCGGAATTGAAGCAGCTCCCGGGAAATTGCTCGAGAACGTCGACGGTCTGACGATGATTCCACTTGAGAACGTACATAACTGTTGCGGGTTTGGAGGAACGTTCTCTGTCAAAATGCCGGATGTGTCGGTCCAGATGGTGGATGAGAAAGTCGAGTCCATCTTACAGTCAGGCGCAGAGGTGTTGATTGGAGCTGATGCTTCATGCCTAATGAATATCGGTGGACGTCTTCATAAACAAGGACATCCGATTAAAGTGATGCATATTGCCGAAGTCTTAAATGAAGGAGTGAAGCAAGCATGAGCATGGGGATTCGGTTAGATGAGAAGTTTCAGGACCGTCGGAAAGACGGGATTGAGGATGCGTTTATGCGTCAAGCCGTCAGTTCGGCTCAAAACCGACTGCGCGATGGACGGTTGAACGCTGCGGGCGAACTCGGGGACTGGGAAGCATTCCGTGACCACTCGGAAGAGATTCGTCAGCATGTGCTTGAACATCTGGACTATTACTTATATCAATTGAGTGAAAACGTCTCAAAACGCGGCGGGAGCGTCTTCTTTGCAGAGACACCAGAAGAAGCGAACCGCTACATTCGGGAAGTCGTTCGCTCGAAACAAGCCAAACATGTCGTGAAATCAAAATCGATGGTCACAGAAGAAATCGGATTGAACGAGGCGCTTCAGGAAGAAGGATGTACCGTCGTCGAGTCCGACCTTGGGGAATGGATCTTACAACTTGACGAAGACCCACCGTCTCACATCGTCGCCCCTGCCTTGCATAAAGACCGAGACGCTGTGCATGAAACGTTCACTGCTCACGGATATATCGGCTCGAACGACCCGACTGAACTCGGTCGCTATGCGCGACAAGAATTACGGAAAGACTTTTTGAAGGCAGAAGTCGGCATCACCGGCTGTAATTTCGCCATTGCGGAGAGTGGAGCCGTCGGGCTTGTGACAAATGAAGGAAACGGACGCATGGTGACATCACTTCCTGACACGGTCATCTCTGTTATGGGGATGGAACGCGTCGTCCCTTCCTATGAAGAGTTCGAGGTACTCGTCAATATGCTTTGTCGAAGCGCCGTCGGTCAGCGACTCACTTCATATATCACGACGTTCGCCGGAACGCGCGCAGTCGGGGAAGTCGATGGACCAGAAGAGTTCCATCTCGTCATCGTCGACAACAAACGATCAGGCATTCTCGGCACACAGTTTCAATCTGTCCTGCAATGTATTCGTTGCGCGGCCTGTATCAATGTCTGCCCTGTCTACCGTCATATCGGTGGTCATGCGTACGGCTCCATCTATCCTGGTCCGATTGGTGCCGTCTTGGCCCCACTCCTTGACGGGTATGAGAACTACAAAGAACTCCCCTACGCGTCGAGTCTATGTGGCGCCTGTACAGAGGCATGTCCTGTGAAGATTCCGCTACATGAACTGTTGATCGAACACCGCCGTGTCATCGTAGAAGAGAATAAACAATCACCTTTCGTGGAGCGGATTGCGATGAAAGGATTTGCCGTCACGGCTTCGAGTCCGTTCTTATTTGAAGCAGCGGAACACGTTGCACCGTTTGCGTCATCACCATTCGCCACGTCTGGTCAGATTGAAAAAGGACTACCAGCTTGGACGGACTCGAAAGACTTACCACAGCCAAATAAACAGACCGTTCGAGATTGGTTCAAGAAACGAGGGAACGTCTGATGAATCCTGGAACAATTACAAACCGTGAAGACTTTTTAAAACGCATCGCGAAACAACTTGGTCGTGAAATTGACCTCACACCACCGAAACGCGAATATAAGAACCATCCACAAGATCACGTGTTAAAAGGTGTGAGTGAAGAGGAACTGCTCGAGACGTTTCGCATGGTCGCGACCCGAATCCACACCGATTTAGTAGAATGTGAATCGAAACATCTTGATGATACGCTCCGTCTCTTGATTGAACGCTATGAAGGAACGCGCATCCTTGCGGAAAACGATGAACGGATTTCTGCTTGGGCACCCTCAACGAGTGAGACGTTCGCTTGGTGGGATTCGACACAACCGGAAATGAGTCGAGATTTGGCTATACGTGCTGACATCGGAATCACAATTGCGGATGCAGCGTTTGCGGAAAGTGCGACGATCGTCCAATATGCGAAACCTGGTAAATCACGGACCATCAGTCTGTTACCACAAGACCATATCGCGATCATCCCGAAGTCTGTCCTTGTTCCGCGCATGACGCAAACGGCACAACAACTTGCCGCACTAGACCGAGACGGCCTTCATTCCCCGAACGGTGTCAATTTCATCTCTGGACCGTCAAACTCAGCCGACATCGAGATGAATCTCATTGTCGGCGTTCATGGTCCTGTTCGAGTCGCCTATATTTTGGTGCATGATTTATAAGGAAAGCCCCTCTATCGATTGATGGAGGGGCTACTTTTATCATGACACGGTGACGCTTCCGTTTGAACTTGTTAACTTCACTTCAATCGCCCCGTCCCCAAACACGCATTCCTTCGATCGTTCGCCGAACACATCAACTTTACCATTTCGAGACTTCGCTCGAATCGTCACATCTTCCGGACGTTCATCGACATGTAAGTCAATTTTTCCATTGCTCGATTTTAACCGAATCGGTGCTTGAATCGCTTGTACGGAACAGTCAATCCGTCCGTTTGACGTTTTGGCATCAATCGCCCCCGTGACGTGATTGATATCGATTCGACCGTTCGACGAATGGATGTTGATGCGCTCCAGTCGAGAGTGTTTCGCTTCGACACGACCATTTGAGGAGTGAAGCTCCCAATCATGACCGTGACAACTCGACGCAAGCACTTTTCCGTTCGAGGTGCACAGTAAACCGTGTTTCGCTTGAATCTGATGCGCGACGACTCGACCGTTCTCACTTTCGACATGTAATCGTTCCGCTTGGAGATCCTGTACATCACTCGAACCGTGGCGATTTTTCAATTGAATTTGATGATAGGCGTGATGTGGCAATTCAACCCGAAGCACCGGTGCTTTCGACCCGAACCATGAAAATAGATCAGATAGACCAAAACGACGTTCTGATTCGATTCGAATCTCCAGTGTGTCCCCAACGATGTCCATCGCGACCCCATGATCCGTCTCTGTTTCGAGCGTTGCGTAAGCATAGCCATCTTGTGATGGAGTGACGAACACTTGCGCATTTTGTACTTGAATGAGGACACTTTGAAAGGCTACCGTCGAACTTTTAACAACCGCGGGTGGTCGTGTCGACTCCGATACTTCAAAATCGACGGAGGCGAGCAGTTCCGAGGCGAGTATGCTCGGTTCCCCTAACTCGCGTGCCATCTCTTCATCACTTCTTCCTTCTAATCGGCCGCTCGAGAAATACTCGGACACATCTCGTAATATATCGAGGCGATCCTTCACCTTTACTTTCATCAATAATTGCTCAAGCTCTGACAAGTACTGTTCTTCATTCATCTGTCGTCTCCCCCTCGGATTAAGTCATTGACGCCGTTTGTGAATACATCCCATTCCGCTCGCAACTCAGTCAAATGTGTTTTCCCTTGTTCCGTAATCTGATAATACTTTCGCGGTGGCCCTTCCCCGGACTCCGTTAAATACGTCGTGAAATAGCCATCTGTCGTCAGTCGACGTAACAATGGATAAACAGCACCTTCCGAAATGGCCACTTTGGCCGAAATCGCTTGAACGAGTTCATAGCCGTAGCGGTCTTGTTCTGCCACAAGCGCAAGTACACAAAGATTCAACACACCTTTTTTGAATTGAGGATTCATGATCCCACCCCCTACTATACATAGAACAATAGCACATCATTTACTACTATTTAATAAATAATAGTGAGTATTCCCCTAATTTCTTAATATATAGCATCTGAGGAAATGAATCTGTACAATGAAAGAACGACACTCGTAGGATATTTATCACAGCCGGAATGTTCATCATTCCAGGAAGGAATGGTCTTTATGAAGTCATGGATTGACCAACAGATTGGAAGACAATTTTTATTCGTCTTCTACTTATTCATCGCACTGATTCTCCTCACGTCTCTTGCCGTATATGTGTATACGGAAAACCAAATCGAACAGACGACATCATCGCTCGAGAACATTAGTGAACGGCGCACGAATGCGACCGAATTATTCGAGACATGGCAGTCGATGCAATATGAAATGCGTGGATACGTTATCCTCGGGGACGACGCGATGTTAGAGCGCGTCCAAGAAAAGCAAGTCTTGATTGACGAACAGACGACTTGGTTCGAACAGAACGCCGTGACCGATAAGGAAAAAACGTACGCGGGAGATGCTCGTACGCTCTTTGTCGCTTATCAGGAACGCGTCATGCCGAGCCTTGAACGTTATGTAGAAGGAAAGCGGAGCGGAAGTGTCACCGAGCCTTTCTTGAAAATGCCGACACTCGGGAAAGTAAATCCACAAAAAGAACCGCCGACGGATCGTAAATTCAAAATCAATTCGAAAAGTGCTGCAGATATGAGCGCGAGCATTGTCGATATGGAGAGCGTCTTCACGAAATACCGGAACACACTGAACGCAGAAGAGGAGGCCCTCCGTGCCCAACTTGCGACCCATACGAAATGGGCACAGGCACTTTGGCTTCTTTCTTTACTCGGTGTTTTATTCATTCTCTTCATCGTTGCCCGTCCTTACGTCAAACGATTGACAGGGCAACTTCAGGAGTTGATTGAAAATAGTAAGCGTCTTGCTGGAGAGCGACAGCCGGTCATCCCGGCAACTGCTCAATCTAAAAATGAAGTCGGGCAATTGACGACATCTTTCCGCCAGATGGCTTCGTCCCTCACGACACAACGTCATCGAATCGAGGAAGAACGTGAAAAGACAGCACGTCTTCTCCACTCGATTCGGGATGCTGTCATCTATGTGGAGCACACAACAAAAGAAAAAGTAGCTAATCAGGCACTCTTCGTCTTGTTTAATCAACCGATTACGAAACGAAATGAAGTCGATTTATATCGATTAGATGTGAGTCTAGAAGAACTCGGCCTCCAGGTCGACCAAAAGGATGCGTTTTTCGCCTTCATGGAACGGTCCTTCGATGGACAGTGTAAAGAAGAGAGCGTCACGTTCTCGATGAATCAAGAAGAGCGCTTCATTCAAATGTATGCGGAGAAGGTTTACTTGAGAGGGACACGCCACGGTACGATGCTTGTCTTCCGTGATGTGACACATGAGACTGAAGTCGATCGCCTGAAAACCGAGCTTGTGTCGACTGTATCTCATGAACTCCGTACGCCACTCACAAGTATCATCGGTTTCACAGAACTACTTCGTTTCCGTAAACTGTCTCCTGAACGTTCCGAAAAATATTTAGGAATGATTCATCAAGAGACATTGCGTCTCGAAGACTTGATTTCAAACTTGCTTGATGTGCAGCGGATGGAGTCTGGCAAACAGACGTACCATAACGAACCAGAACGTCTATCCGTCATTCTCGAACAGGCCATCACGGTGCACCAAGGATCGAGCCAACACCATCGCATCACGTTTGATTGTCAGGAAGATGTCTATGTATACGGAGACCGGACACGACTCGGACAACTATTTACGAATTTGCTGCATAACGCAGTCAAGTATTCTCCAAAGGGTGGCGATATCAATGTTCGTGTCGCATGTGAACGACCCGACTGGATTGATATTTCGATTGAAGATCATGGAATCGGAATTCCTCAGACGGCGCTGCCGAAGCTGTTTGACAAGTTCTATCGCGTCGACAATTCCGCAAGTCGTAAAATTGGGGGCACGGGTCTCGGGCTCGCGATTTGTAAAGAAATTGCAGAGGGTCATGGTGGTGCAATTCACGCCACATCAAACATCGGCAAAGGTTCCATTTTCACCGTGAGTCTCCCAAAAATGGATCTATCGAATCAAATGAGTAGTTAAACAACAAGAGGGTGCGACATCGCACCCTCTTGTTTACTGTACTTTGTTCTCTGGACCGAATGATGGATAGAGCGAAAGCCCACCATCAGCAAAGATTATTGTCCCTGTCACATAGGACGATTCATCTGATGCGAGCCAAGCGGCAACGGCAGCGATTTGCTCCGGCTTCCCAATCGCATGTGATGGGATGAGAGCCTCTAACCCCTCTTTTTCTTCCGGATCGTTCATCGTCTCTTCATTGATTGGCGTGTCGATTGCACCTGGCGCGATCGCATTGACGCGAATATGGTTCGGTGCGTATTCGAGAGCGACTGATTTCGTGAACATTTTCACGCCACCCTTACTTGCTGCATAATGTGTATAGCCAGGTCGTGGAATGACCTCATGAACAGAAGACATATTGATGATATTGCCCTCGATTTCATGTTCAACAAAGTATTTCAAAGCGGCACGAACGCCAAGGAATGTCCCGTTCAAGTTAACGTCGATAATCTGTTTCCAGTTATCGAATTCCATTTCATGCGTCTTCGCTTCGACTTGTACACCGGCATTGTTGACGAAAAGATCCATCTTCCCGAATTCAGAGATGGCTTTCTCAATCATCTTCTCCGCAAGCCCTTCTTCAGAGACATCTCCTTTCACGGCGACCGCTTTCCCGCCACCCGCTTCGATTCCCCGGATGACCTCTTCCATTTCCTTTTCACTGCTTCGATAGTTGAGGACGACATTCATCCCCTCTTTTGCGTAGCGTTCCCCGATCGCTCGACCAAGACCTTTCGAGCTTCCGGTGATGACTGCGACTTTTCCTTTCAACTCTGGATAGTTTGCCATATCAATTCCTCCTTCATCTTCTCGGTTTTAGTTCCCGCATTTCCCTTTTCCTCAAACATAGTTGGCTGCATTTTGAATATTTGATACAAATCAACTATACTGAAACAAACTATTCGTTTTCAGGAAACGCCTGAAGGACGTTTGATCTTATTCTTAATGGAGGTGACTCCCCGATTTTTGGGGGAATTGTTGGACAGTCCCATGTTACTTAGCTTATTCATCGTTACGCTCTTAATCTTTTTGACTGCCTTTTTCGTGGCAGCCGAATTTTCAATTGTAAAAGTGCGTAGCGCTCGACTCGACCAGCTCGTGCTCGAAGGAAACAAGAAAGCCGTCACCGCGAAAAAAGTCATCGAAAATATTGACGACTCGCTCTCTGCTTCTCAGTTCGGGATTACGCTTTCCGCACTAGGTCTCGGATGGATCGGCGCTGACCAAATCGAAAAATATATCCACACGTTGGTTGAACAGTTGAACTTATCACAATCACTCGTGACGTTCTTGTCGTTTCTGATTGCATTTTTACTGATCGCGTTCCTGCACGTCGTCATCGGGGAATTAGTTCCAAAGACGCTTGCGGTTCATGAATCTGAAAAGTTGACGCTCCTTGTCGCGCGTCCGCTCTATGTGTTCACGAAACTCTTCTATCCGTTTATTCGTGCCTTGAACAGTATGGCTCGACTGACTCTCCGCTTGTTCGGGGTTCAGACGACGGCTCAAGAAACGGCTCACTCGGAAGAAGAACTGAAAATCATCATGACAGAAAGTTTCCGTAGTGGTGAGATTAACGAAAACGAGTTAGCATACGTACAAAACATCTTCTCCTTTGACGAGCGGATTGCCAAAGATGCCATGGTTCCACGAATGAACATGGTGACGATTGATGAAGAAGATACAATCGAAGAAATTATTTCGGTTGTCGAAGAACACCAGTACACGCGTTATCCGGTCACACGGGATGGCGATCGGGACGATGTTCTCGGATTCGTGAACGCAAAACAACTTTTCACTGCTCAACTTTCGAAAAATGATGCGCCGTTCGAATCGTTCATTCATCAATTACCACTCGTTACTGAGTTCACTCCACTTCAAGAAGCGATGGTGAAAATGCAAAACGCACAGACGATGATGTGCCTCGTCATCGATGAATACGGGGGAACTGCCGGCCTTTTGACGATTGAAGATATTTTAGAAGAAATCGTTGGTGAAATCCGAGACGAGTTCGACCGAGATGAACAAGCTGAAATTACAGAAGTCGCTCCGAAACATTACCGTCTCTCGGGACTCGTATTAACACAAGAACTCGAAGAGCAGTTTGGCATCGAAATCGAGGATGATGTCGATACGGTCGGCGGATTCGTTTTATCACAAAAAGCGAACGCACGAACGGGCGAACGCTTCACTTTGCCTGGTAATCACGAACTGATCGTGAGTGAAGTCGATAATCACCGCATCGTCTTCGTTGATTTGATTTTAGCCTCATATGAAGAGGAAGAACCTATATCAGAATGATGCTTTTTTTTCATGCCCTTCTCCTAAATGTAGAGAAGGGTTTTTAACATTCGAATCGAACTGTCGCTATATTTTCGCCTCTTACCGTGATATACTGCACATATGTTGCTTATTTGAGTGTCACCCACTCAATGACACAACATCACCGAAACATGGCGAGATGTTCGGTTTAAACAGAAAGAAATAGAAAGAAGGTTACGCATGGAACGCAAACTATTTTTGATTGACGGTAACTCCATGCTGGCCAGTGCTTATTATGGTGCCGCCGCGAGCCGAACGAAAAAAGGACGCGAGGTATCCAAAAACGATCGGAGTGCCGTCATCGGAATGACCGGCCTCATTCGGACGATTCTACGTAGACATCGTCCGACTCATTTTGTCGTCGTCTGGGACGTCTCACGTGAAACATTATGGCGTCGAGAACTGTACCCGGGCTATAAACGCCGCAGACGCCAAACACCGCCTGAATTGAAAGCGCAGATGGAACTCATGCGCCAATTGCTTGAGGATAGTGGGATTCCACAATTCCAAGTAGAAGGGTATGAAGGGGAAGATTTGATTGCCCATATCGCGCGTAAATTCAGTTGTAGTGCCCCTGTGGTCATCATGACAAAAGATAAAGACTTGTTACAGCTTGTCAGTCCACGAATCACCGTTTGGTTACAAACACAGGAGCTTCAGCAAATGCAGGCTCGCTGTGACATTCGTGATAACCGTCCGTTACCTCTCAAACGTCATTTAGAAATTCGACCAGAAGAGATTGCAGCATTATACGAAGGGTTGAAACCGAAGCAATTGTCAGCCGTCAAAGCGTTGACAGGAGACCGTTCTGACGGGATTCCTCCAGTGGCTGGACTCGATGAAAGTCAATCGGTTCAACTGATCAAACGATTCGGTTCACTCGATAAGCTGTATTCTGCCTTGAGTATCAAAGGTGACAAACGACAACAAGTAAATGAAACGATCGCGGCACTGACGTCAGAGGAGGTGCCCCGTAACTTGAGACGAACACGCAAAAAAGCAGAGCGTAATATGGAGCTCGTTCGTCTTGATGTCACGGTGCCAGCACTTGAACATTTGAAGCTAGCTCATCTCGAGCTCAGCATCAACCCGAAGAGAGTCGAGCAAGCGTATCAAAAACGCGGACTCCGCATCTCATTCAATGCAAGTCAGAAGAAAGTATCCGCACATTAAAAGAACGGACGTCAAGCGTCCGTTCTTTTTATATGCACGGTAATCCCGTCTTCATCGGTCAACGACCATTCAGATGACGTACCACCTAATGCTTGATTCGTCTGCTCATTGACGAGAAGCGTCCATGTCTCGAGTCCTGCCTCAACTTCTAGAGCATCACTCGGACGTGCCCACACGTTCGTACCAATGTGATGGTGATATCCGTCTGCCGAAAGGAACAGTGCCCCTGGATAAGAATCCGTCGTAACGGAAAATCCGAGTCTGTCATGGTAGAAGCGTTTTGCTGCTTCGATTGACCGAACTTTAAAATGCACATGTCCTATCGTCGTACCTACCGGTAAACCTGTGAACGGTCGATTCGCCGCAGCTTGAAGCATCGATTCATACTCGACAGGCTCTGTCGCCATTTTCACATGACCGTTTGCTTCATACGTCCATTGGTCTTTCGGACGATCGGCGTACAGCTCGATTCCATTCCCTTCTGGGTCACTCAAGTAGAACGCTTCACTCACCAAGTGGTCACCTTGCCCGACTTCGATACGCCGCTCAATAAGATGTGCCAAGATGCTTCCTAACTCCACGCGATCCGGCAATAGAATTGCTAAATGAAATAACCCTGCCGCTCGTGGATTCGTCTTCGCTTGTGGCACACTGTGCAAGATAACGAGTGAACGTTCTTTCGTTCCGAGCGTGACAAGTTCTTCGGTTTCTTCTAGGACGTTCATCCCAATCACGTCTACATAAAATTGTTTCACCTGTTCGATGTCACGGACCCGAAGCGTCACCGGTCCTAGTTCAATTTTCTCGATTTTCATATAAAATCACCTCACCCCCACTATACCCGCTCAGCTTACGTTACAGAAGTAGGCACAAAAAGGTGGTATAGTTACTTCAACGATACTATTGGAAAGGAAGAGCGATGTGACCAACATAACAAGCTGCGAAGTCGATACGGCACTCGAACTGATCACAGGAAAATGGAAGCATTCCATCCTCCTCGTACTAATCAACGGGGATACGTTACGCTTCAGTGAGTTGAAGCGATCGTTACCAAAAATCAGTCAAAAGATATTGACCGCACAACTCCGTGACTTAGAAGAACAGGAGATTGTCATCCGAACCGTCTATCCAGAAGTCCCTCCCCGTGTTGACTATCGCTTAAGTGAGTATGGGAAAACGCTCATCCCGATTCTCGAAGCGATGAATGAATGGGGAATACGTCATGCCGAACGAATGCGCTCTAATTAGTTGTCCACATGTGGATAACCATTTTAACCCATTCCAATCATCACTTATCCACAGGAGGTCGTCATGATTCGTTATCCACAGTTGACCGGGCATCACATCGGTGTCACTGCCCCTTCGTCAGGTATACCAGAAGAACTGCACCATTTATTGCATCAATCGGAACAGAAGTTTTCCACTCGAGGGTTCACGTTGCAATTCACTCCGAATGCGTGGAAACAACGATTTGGGAAGTCCGCTCCGGCTCGGGTCCGTGCACATGAACTGACATCTCTACTTCAAGATGACAAAATCGACTTGATTGTCCCGCCCTGGGGTGGGGAACTCTTAATGGAGATTCTCAATCAAATCGAGTGGCAGACATTACCCGCAAAATGGATGCTCGGCTATTCGGATACAAGTTTATTGCTTTTTGTGTATACGCTAAAAACTGGAATCGCCTCGGCACACGGTCCAAACTTAGTCGACTTACGTGCCGAAGTGTGGGACGAGACGAGTTCACGCTGGCTCGATGTGTTGTCGACGCGGACCAACGAGACGGTCATCCAACGTTCGTCCGAGAAGTTCCAAAAAGAATGGCAGTTTGATAACCCAACGCCACATCTGTTTCACTTGACGGAAACGACTGAATGGAAAGCTGTCGGTGGTCAACACGCGACAGGTCGATTGCTCGGTGGATGTCTTGATGTGCTCTTACATACAATCGGGACGCCATATGGAAACGTCAAGACGTTCCAACACGAGCACCTGAACGGCGAACCGATTCTTTGGTATTTTGAAAACGCCGAGATGAACATTCCGGCACTAAAAAGGACCCTCCTTCAAATGAAGTGGGCCGGTTGGTTCGAGCATACGTCTGGTATTCTATTTGGACGGAGTGAGGCACCTTCTGTGCATCAAGACTATACGGTCGAGATGGTGTATGAAGAGCTTCACCACATGCTAGGTATTCCAATCTTTTACGATATCGATTGTGGACACGTTCCCCCGCAGATGACGCTCGTTAACGGGGCGCACGCTTCTGTGCAGGTCGAACATGGTAAAGGTACATTGATTCAAACGTGCAAGGGCTGATTCGTCAGCCCTTGATTTGTTGTAGTAATAATTCTAAACGTTTGCGAAACAGACCTTGTGGGAATTCCTTCACTTTTTCTTCGATCACGGATACCCAGTCGTCCCCGCATCCGTTCAGTGTTCCCCTTAATAACCCTTCGTAGTAAATCGCGATATCGACTAAACTATGTGTTTTCCACTCGTCTCGATTTTCCCATAATGCCAATAAACACTCTCTTCCTTTTTCCGATTCCCCTCGAAAAGCGTAGTACACACCTTTCGCCATCGAAATCGCCGCAATGAACGGCTCAATCTCTGTCGTGAGTGATTCCATCAACTTGACGTTTTCTCCTAACAGATCAATATGTCGGTATTCCATCGCATAGAGTGCTTCGGAAAGTGCCACTTTGATTTCTGCCAAGCGGTCTTCCGTGAATTGAATGTATTGCTTCGCTTTTTGTAAAGACTCACGAATTTTCGTCTCATCATTCAAATAGAGCGCACAAATCGAAATGGTCCGATATACGTCATCCGCACGGTAGTAGATTCTAGTCCGCTTCATATACTCAAGCGCGTCTTCAAGCTGTCGAATGGAGCCTTCCAAATCCTCATCACAAAGAAGATTTTTAAAGACGATCAACATGGCATACTCAGTTCTCGTTTTCGCTTTCATGTACTTCGCATCAAGGAGTTCAATCGCGTCAATCCGCTCAATCGATTCTTCATATCGGTTCCACATCAATAAATAGTAAGCTTGGCTGATGCGCCCCATCGCCAATTCATCTGTTTCTCCTAATTTTTCAAAAATCTCAATCGCTCGGTCGTAGTAGGCTAACACCTTCTCATTTTCTTCTTCTTGAAAGTACGTATCGCCATACAACATATACGCTTTCCCTTGCCACACAGAGTTCATTTCTTCTTTTAAGTATGGGGAAAGCATCTGTCGTATTTCTTGATCCGAACGCGAGATGATTATCATTTCTTCATATTCTAACTGTTCGACCATCGTTTGTAGCTCAGCTTCTTTCGGGTCCGTCAATAACTGTTGCATCGACACACCTAAACGACTGGAAAGTTCTCGCAAACTGCGCATCGATGCCTCCGCTTTCCCGTTCTCAATCATACTGAGCATCGATTTCGTGACAATCCCTTCCGCCAACTGCGTCTGGGTCATTTTTTTCTGTTTTCGTAACGCTTTAATTCGTTCACCAATCATATGCCACCTCGAAAAGTTAAATTATATTGAACTTTTTGTTTACATTTCACTTTCGTGCCTTTATGATAATGTTAAATCACATTTAACTATTTTGCAAAGGAGTGCTTCCTATGAGATTCTTTTCGTCCAACCTCTCCATTTTATTACTCGGTAAATTCATGTCACTGTTCGCATCCAACTTATTTACGTTCGTAGCAGGATTAACGGTATTGACGACAACTGGATCTGGACTGCAATTCGCATTTGTCTTACTGGCAGGAACATTGCCACGCGTTCTTTTGTCACCATTTGCCGGCGCTTATGCGGACAAACTTGACCGAAAAGGCGTCATCATCAAGATGGAGTCTTTGAATGGAGGATTATTTTTACTCGCAGGGATTGGAAGTCTAATGTGGACGTTTGAAGCACCTGCCTTTTATGTCATCACATTCTTCCTATCCATCGTTTCCACCTTCTTATCGGTCACGCTATCGAGTTCGATCCCACTTCTATTTGAAGAGGAAGAGCTTCAACGTGCCAACTCCCTCATTCAGAGCATCATCTCCATCTCAAGTATCGGTACTCCGCTTCTTGCCGGAGCACTGTTTAAACTCATACCGATTCCAGTGTTTTTATTCAGCTCAGCCCTATTCTTCATGATTGCTGCGCTACTTGCTTCTCGACTCACATTTCATCAGAAAGAGGTTGCTCCAACCGAACAATCCGCCTGGGAAGATGTACGGTCCGGTCTGTCTTATTTGAAACAGCAGCGCGTTTTATGGACGGTCGCCGTCCTCGCCGCATTCTTGAACTTCTTTTTCGTCGCGTCAGAAGTGTTGTTCCCGATTGCAGCATTACAAGAGGTCGGTGTGTCCCCGTTCCAGTTCGGACTACTTGAAAGCATGGTTGCCATTGAATTTTTAGTCGCTTCTTTACTTCACGCCTTGCCGTTATTCAACATCAAACATCGCCTATCGACCATGCGATCAGCACTGACCATACTCAGCATTCTATTTGTCGGCCCTGCCATTCCATTATATTTGAACTTCAACGTCATCACGTCGATTTTCTTTTTTGCGATGTTCGCTTTACTAAGCGGTTTCTTCATCGTACGTGTCAATATCCCCATTCAATTGCTCTTACAAACGAATACGGACCCGAACTACTTAGGTCGTGTGATTGGAGTACTCGAATCACTCGCGATGGGGATCACACCAATCGGTTTCATCTTATTCGGAATATTAAGTGATCTTGTGCCAGTCGCTCATCTATACACAGCCTGTATGATTGGTCTACTCTTATGTACTTTCACACTCACCTATCGCATCCGTCACGACATGCAGGCAGAAAAAGCTGCACTTCAGTCAGCCGAATGTGTGTCGTAACGAAAAAGACATCGAACGAATCAGTTCGATGTCTTCTCTGTTGACGGGAGTACCCGTTTTTCTAATAAAAATGGTCCGAATGGGATGACGGATGCCATCACAGCAAGCGTCAAAACTTTGAAGCCCCAACGGAAGCGCCACGCCATGTACACGGCTGCGAGCACGTAAGCAACAAACAAGAAACCGTGCGCTGCGCCGACAATACTGACCGCAAGTGGAATGCCGGCCATATATTTCAGTGGCATCGCGATTAATAGTAACAGCAAGAAGGATACCCCTTCTGTGTAGCCAATCCATTTAAAATGAGTCATAGTCATATGCGTTCTCCTTTATCTCTGTTAGGCTACATCTATCGTAGCCGAAACGTGAGAGGTTTGTCACAGGAGAACATATAAAAGTTACGAGGCTATTTGACGATTTGGTGAACGGTGTAATACTTTCGTTTCAACGAAGGTACGAAGGAACAAGCCGTCGACTCCGATTTTTCCTGCGTTATGTCCAGCAACCAAAATCAATACGGAGACGATCAACATCGTTGGGTTCGTGCTGACTGTTCCTGATAGTAAGAACGCCATGTTCATGACAAGTCCGAAGAATGCTGCACTACGTGTGAGTGCACCGAGCAATAACCCTAGGCCGACCAAAAATTCACCGTAAGGGATGAGGACATCGAATAATCCAGCGTTCGGGATTGCAAAGTTTTCTAAGAATGCGGCCCACCATCCTGCGACAGCTGGATGTTCTCCAGTGGCGAGTGACACCGCGTTGTTTAAAAATCCTTCTGTTCCAAAACCACCTGTGATTTTACCCCAACCTGCCGTCAACCAATGATAACCAAGCCATACACGTAATACCGTTAAAATCGCTGTGGCAACATTGTGATTTTGCCAAAATTTCGTGAACATAATAATTCCTCCCTTTAAGAAGTTAAATAAATGAATAATGTGATTACATTCACAATATATAATCTATGTTCACTTTTTCACATATATAATCTTCCTTGTTCATAATTCGTACATATGTATGCCACAGTCTATTCACATATACAAAAAGACGCCTTCGTTAGGCGTCTCTAAGAGTATTATAAGGTGACTTCTTGAGATGGTTGACCTTTTTTGTTCATCACACGCATTGATTCAGGTTCGATTTTGAGAATGATGAGTTTTGGATCATTCGGTCCATCGAACCATCCTTCAAGTTTGTCATTCCATACTTTTTCTTTCATCGATTCATCATCTGACACCGTTGCTTTTCCTAAGATTTCTAGGTACGTGTCGCCGACTCCATCTCCATCGTAGCCAATTAAGATATGAGTATATGGATTTCTCTCTAATTCCTCTACCTTATCTGTATCATTTGAAGTTGCTGTATAGAGCGTGAAATCTTCATGGAAAAATGTCATATACCGACTGTGCGGTTTTACTTTATATACAGTCGCCATTGTACCTACATTACTTGAGTCTAATATTTTTAATGCTGTTTCTTTTGCACTCATTCCGAATTCCTCCTTCACGATTTGTCGCTCGTATACTGTTCCCTCAAACCATATGGTTAAACACAAAAAAACCTGCTCGCCGATGCGAGCAGGTATCATATTCCTTAGAAAGGAAGATTAGATTTTTTCAACGTTAGAAGCTTGTGGTCCACGAGCTCCGTCTGTGATTTCGAAAGTTACTTCTTGGCCTTCTTCAAGTGTTTTGAAGCCGTCGCCTTGGATTGCTGAGAAGTGTACGAATACGTCGTCTCCGCCTTCCATTTCGATGAAGCCGTAACCTTTTTCTGAGTTAAACCATTTTACTTTACCTGTGTTCATGAATGAACCCTCCTGAAATAAACGCTATGCGTTATAGTAGTGCCTTACTAGAAAAAACTTGACCAAAAAAAATACAAGCCTCTGGAATTATCTAATGAAAAATAATCCCAAGCACTTGTGAATTATGATTCCAGCTATTCTTAATTAAGCACATATTGAATATAACATGGTTAGATGCTTCTGTCTAGTAAATACTTCTGATTGCTAAAAATAAGTCGAAACGGGTACACCCTAGAGAAGATGACACTAGGGGGATCTATTATGAAAAAATCAAATGATCAACAGTCAATCGCATCGATGATTGCTGCTTATTCCGACTGGTCTGAAGAAGAATTGATTTATCAAACACTCAAGTGGCATCATACCACGAGTAAAACAACTTATCCAGCAATGAGCCAAACATACGCTTGTCGAATCCCATTAACGGAGAGAGTTTCGCCTGTCCGGACGTCTCTTCCGCTTGAACAGATCGATGGAGTGGTTCGTCCCGTTTGGATGCGCCGACTCGATGCGGAATATTTGAATCTGATGCATATGACAAAATCACGTGTCGATGTGACGAACTATGGGGCTGTTGGAGATGGCAAGACGGACTGCACCCTCGCCTTTCGTCTCGCCCTCCGCTCTAATCGCCGTGTCTATGTGCCACCAGGTGTATATATCGTTCGAGGAATTCGCCTCCCTTCTAGTTGTGCACTTGAAGGTGCCGGACAAGACGTCACAATCCTCAAATTATCCGATCGGGCTCCGAAGCATCGCCGTCTTTTACGAAATACGACCCCATTCGCCGGCAATCATCATATCGAGGTATCCCATCTTACACTTGATTGGAACGTTGATCGTTTAGGTGACGTGAAACGAACGACAAGCGGTGACACGACATCGAGCGCTTTGACATTCGCGCACGTGACGTATGGATGGGTGCATCATGTGACGGCTAAAAATGCCGGGCTCCATGCGTTTGACATCACGTCCCCGCACTATCACTACCTAGGTGACGGACTTCGTGCGGCAAACGGAAGTCGGTATATCCATCTCAATCAACTCGAAGCAACGAATTATGGGGACGATGGGATCACAACACATCATAGTGATGCCATCTACATCACTAACTGTTATTGTCATCACCCCCATGGCCGAACGCACGCTTTAGGATTCTCAAACTCAAACGGCATTGAAATTGATGACGGTTCGCGTCACGTCACGCTTGTTCACAACAGAACGGAAGGCTGTTTTGGAGGTATCGAAGTAAAAGCGCATGGAACCTCGTCAGCCGCACACGACGTCCATATCTTTGGACATCTCTCCGTTCACGACAATCGTTCGTTCAACTTCCGCCACATCGGTCATCATTTGGCAGACGATCCGGATTCCGCGACTGCACGCTTCCTGTCCGGTACAAATTTGGTATCCATCGAGCCAGTCCGAAGCCCGCTTTATGCAAAATCCTCGCCACGGAGTCTGGTCGTTTCCGCATATCAAGATGTCTTCATCCATGGTTTGACTGCCATCGGCGACCCGACCTACGACTATGAACAGCATCCAGCACTTGCGATTCAATATAAGTCAAGACGTGTACAGTTGAAACGAATTTCCGTTCGCGGGTTTACCACAGCCCGAGCCGACCTCGAGCTATTTGGAGGGGAGAACCGCACCGACGAAGTGACTATCGAAAACTTACGATGCCATGAATCTGCGCCAATCGCTTTGAAAATAGGACGTCAGATAGAACAAATTGCGCTTCATCAAATCGAAGGACAGAAAAAAAGTGGAGATGCTCTCATCTCCACGAAAAGTCCGATTGATGTGCAGGACATACTCGCTTACGGGTTCTCAGACCGGGTACGTTCGGACGTTTGAGCCGCCTCCACGAGCCGGGCTAATTTGTCGTCATCGAGTTCAAGCGAGCTTTCTTTCTGCTTTACCATCATCCGGACGATTGCTTTGTCTAAAAAACCCATTCGTTCAAAGTCATAACCACTGCCAACGACCTCGACAAAATAGGCATGCTCGCGGAGTGATTCACGGTACGCCTCTTCTAACTCACGAATCCGCTCTGATTCTGTCGGTGTCCCGGCACACAAATATAAAGCGAGGGGATGCTTAAGCAAGTGTGCTTCGTGAAGCGCCAACCATTCCTTCATTTCGTCCTGGATGGTTCCCATCCGAATCGAACTGCCGACGATGACGTGATCGATCGTCTCCCACATCGCATTCGGCTCTTCTACGATATTTTGGACATGAACGTCACCCGACAGACGTTCAGCGAGTAGAGCCGCTACTTTTTCACTCGTCCCATACCTGGAAGAGTAAGCGATTAAAGTACCCATGTCGTTCCCTCTTTTCATGTCAGACGTTACTTACACTATTCCCGAATCATGAAAAGAAGATACGTTACCATTCAAAAAAGCTCGCCGAATGGCGAGCTTTTGGTCACAGTTTGTACACTTGCGCTTCGTACGGACGAAGCGTGAACGGTTCAATCGGTTCCATGTTGCCGATGACGCGTTCGTTTACGTCATATGGTATATCACGTTGTTGTGTTTCGCCCGAGAAGTTACAGAGCACGAGCCAAGTTTCCCCTTCGAACGAACGTGTGAATGCATAGACCGCTTCATCTTCCGGCAACAAGAGCTCATACTTTCCATAGACAACGATTGGATTGGCTTTACGGAGCGCAATCAATTGACGGTAGTAATGGAAGAGCGAATTCGGGTCTTTCCGTGCCGCTTCCGCATTGATGTCGACATAGTTCGGGTTGACCCCAATCCATGGCGTCCCAGTCGTGAAGCCGCCGTGCGCTTCGTCCGACCACTGAACTGGTGTGCGTGAATTGTCACGTCCCCGCTCATGAATCCCACGGAAGATTTCATCGTGTGTCAACAATCCTTTTGATGTGTAATCATGATAGGCATTCAACGTTTCAATATCTCGGTATTGATCAATCGAATCAAAGGCGACGTTCGTCATGCCGAACTCTTCCCCTTGATAAATATATGGTGTTCCTTTTAATAGGTGAAGGAGTGTCGCGAGCATCTTCCCAGAACGGACACGGTATTCCGGTGAATCATTCCCAAAACGTGAGATAGCTCGAGGCTGGTCATGGTTACTCCAGTACAAGCTGTTCCACCCTTCTTCTTCAAGTCCTTCTTGCCAACGTGAGAAGATCGTCTTCAGCTCAGTCAACTTCCAGTCTGTCGGATTCCACTTCCCGAAGCTCCCGTTCCCGACGTCCACATGTTCAAAATGAAAGACCATGTTCAGTTCGTTGCGGTCTTCACCCGTATAAAGCTTCGCTTCTTCTACACTGACCCCTGGCATCTCCCCGACCGTGATCGTGTCATATTTCGATAAGACTTCCCGATTCATCTCCTGCATGAATTCATGGATGCGTGGTCCGTTAAAGAAGAATGGTGTCCCGTCTCCATACCCTGTTCCTTGCGTTTGACCGTCTGGGTAGCTTTGGTCTTTTGAGATCATATTGATGACGTCCATCCGGAACCCGTCGACTCCTTTATCGAGCCAATATGTCATGAGGTCGTACACTTCACGACGAAGCGTCTCGCTTTCCCAGTTCAAATCCGGTTGTTTCTTACTGAAGAGGTGGAGGTAGTACTCATCACTCGCCTCATCATACTGCCAAGCGCTGCCGCCGAAGAAAGCCCCCCAGTTAGTCGGAGGTTGACCGTCCTTTCCTTTTTTCCAAATGTAATAGTCACGATACGGACTATCTTTTGAAGAACGTGACTCCATGAACCATTGGTGTTCGTCAGAAGAGTGGTTGACGACAAGGTCCATCATGATTTTAATCCCGTGACGGTGTGCTTCTTCAAGCATCGCATCGAAGTCATCCATCGTACCAAACTCGTCCATGATGGCACGGTAATCACGAATATCGTATCCATTGTCGTCGTTCGGTGAATCGTATACCGGCGAGAGCCAGATGACGTCGATCCCGAGTTCTGCCAAATAAGACATCTTCTCTGTGATTCCTTGGATGTCGCCAATCCCATCACCGTTTGAGTCATTGAAGCTACGTGGATAAATTTGATATACGACCGCTTCTTTCCACCATTGTTTCATGTTACGTCCTCCTTGAAGTTCATTTCCGTTTCAACGCTTTCATCGTACTGTCTTCAAGGATTCATGACCATCCATGATATGATTAAGATATGTACAATTTTGCTATAAAATAAGGAGACTATTATGGAAATCGGCTTTTGTGGCTATTCATATCATACAACGACCTATACTTTTCCATTCGCCAGCTTACTCGATACATATCTGATTCGCTTACAAACGGAAGGAACGGCTCGGATTGTGGTCAATGGAGAAACGATGATCACACGACCTGGTGACGTATTGATTGTCCGTCCGGGTGACTTCTATGAAATGCATGTCGATACACCTGCGAGCGGAGACTATCATATCTTCTGCACCGGACATTCAATCGATACATGGTGGCATGCGACTCCACGGGGGCGATTGAATACCATCGCCATCGATTCACGCCTTCTTTCGCTATGGCAACACATTACGGAAGAAGTGCGCCGTCCACCGTCTGAACAAAGTGCCGTACTAATTGAAACGCTCGTCCAAGCCCTTCTACTCATGCTCGATCGTTCGATTCAAGATGTGCATTCCCAGGCGCGACCTCCAGTCGTCTCTCGTATGATGCGCTTTATCGAAGCACACGTCACGAGTGACTTCAAAGTTTCAGACGTCGCCGACGCCGTCGGACTGAGCGTTTCACGGACCGTTCATCTCTTTAAAGAAGGGACCGGGGTGACGATCATCGAATATGCACAATCGATTCGCTTGCAGCTTGCCGAAGAGCAAATGCGCTATACAAAACATTCGTTAGAAACGATAGCGGAACTGTCTGGATTTCGAAGTTACCCATATTTCCACAGAATTTTTAAACGAAAATATGGCGTCGCACCAGGGGTTTATCGCACTCTTCAACAAAAAAACGAAAAAAAATAAAAAAAGAGTGATCCATTTTTTGAACCGCTCCGTTAGATGGGTGTAAATAACGACAACACTCACTTACGAAAAGGAGCGATTACCCATGAAGAAGAAGACGTTAAACAAAATCGTAGCCCCGGCACTTGCCTTAGGACTACTCGTACCAGTGAACGCACAAGCAGCGGACCACATGCCAACAGCGAGCACACCAGCAGGTGACCTTCGCGCGACACTCGACCAACTCTTATCTGAGCACTATGTATTAGCCGTCACATCGATGATGAAAGGTTATGACGAGGCAGCAGATGCCGCGGTCGCAGATCAAGCACTCGATCAAAACGCACTCGATATGACACCAGCCATTTCTTCTATCTATGGAGAAGAAGGTGGCATGAAATTTGAAGAAATCTTCCGTGGTCACAATGACTACTCAGCCGACTTCGTCGAAGCTGCAAAATCAGAAAACAAAGAGTTACGCATGGAAGCTGAAGCTGAAGTTGATGAGTTCGTAGAAGAATTCTCAACATTCCTCGACGCAGCGACGGAAGGGAACTTACCGAAGGAAGCAGCAGCTGACGCGCTTGAACTTCACGAAGACCAAGTCCTCTCGGTATTCGATAACTACGTCGAAGGAGATTACGAAGAAGCTTACATGACGTTCCGTGAAGGCTACAAGCACATGTTCAACATCAGTAAAGCCCTCTCAGGCGCAATCGTCACACAAATGCCTGACAAATTCACGACTGGAGCCGACACACCAGCTGTTGAACTCCGCTCAACATTGAACAGTCTCGCAGGTGAGCACTTCGCCCTCGCAGCAATCGGTATGCAAAAAGGGTACGATCAAGCAGAGGACTATGACTACGTAACATGGGCAGAAGACCAAAACACACTCGACTTCAAAGCAGCCATCGCTTCTGTATATGGTGACGAAGGTGCTGCACAGTTCGAAAAAGTATGGAACTCAGATCACATCACAGCACAAGGTGACATCGTCGCTGCTACACTTGAAGGTGACGAAGCGAAGATTGAAGATGCACGTATGAAACTCGACCAATTCGCTGTCAACTTCAGCACATTCCTCGATGCTGCAACAGAAGGTAACTTACCACAAGCTGCCGGTGAAGAAGCGATCAAACAGCACGAAGCGCTCGTACTCGACACGTTCGATCAATATGTCGCTGGCGATGCAGAAGCTGCTTGGATGTCATTCCGTGAAGGATATGCATTCATGTTCGGTGTTGGTGAAACACTCGGTAACGCGATCGTGACACAAATGCCTGACAAGTTCGAAGAAACAATGATGCCTGAAGAGATGCCTGAAACAGGTCTCGGTGGTGCACAAGAACAATCAATGAACAGCCTCTACGCTGGATTAGCTGTACTTGGCGGAATCTTACTCGCCTTCGTAACGCTTCGCAAACGTAAAGTGTCTGAACAATAATCAATAAGGAGGGAGTCCCATGAACAAGCGCCTTTTGTTTCTGGCGCTCTCTCTCTTTTGTTTTAGCTTCTGGACGTGGACGAGCGCCCAAGAATCGTCGTCACCACCTGTAGAAGAAAAACAAATAGAGGAGAGCCCGGATTTAACGGCTGAATTCTCACTTCTACAGGAAGAGGTGAAAAAGCTACGTTTAGCCGAGGAAGAAGAAAACGCCAAGGCCGTCACCCCTGTTCAAATCCAGATCCCTAAAATCGATGTCGACACGGCAATCGAACAAGTCGGTGTCCTGGACAATGGACAGATGGGCGTACCAGAAGATGAGAACCAGGTCGGGTGGTTCGAACCCGGTGTCACACCAGGTAGCAAAGGAAATGCCGTGATTGCTGGTCACGTGGATAGTAAGACCGGCCCGGCTATCTTTTATCAACTCGACCAACTGACAAAAGGCGATGACGTTCTGATTCAAGATGAGGCGGGAAACACCTTACGATTCCGCGTCACGAAAACAGAACGCTATGATACGAAAACCGCGCCAATTGAAGAGATTTTCGGTGCCACATCAAATCGGAACTTAAATTTGATTACCTGTTCGGGGACGTTCGGGGACGGGGGCTACGATGAACGATTCGTCGTCTATACAGAGCTGGTGGATACCGAACTGAACGAAACTGTCGATCTCGAGACACCGACGGCAATCGAGCTGAAAGGTAACTTATTGACATGGCACGCCGTTCGTCAAGAGAGCGTGATTGGATATCGGATCTATGAAGTCATCGACGGAAAAGCGACTCATATCGAAAGTATCCCATCCCATGCACGAAAAAGTATCGAGGTCACAAGTGAGAACAACGCATCCTACTACGTGACTGCGATTGACAAGCTTGGAAATGAGTCAAAACCGTCTCAGATGACAAAATGACAAGAAGACCCCTTACTCACTTCAATGTGAATAAGGGGTCTTCTCAATTATACGAAGCAAGGAATTTGCGGGTTGAACGTCTTGTTGTTCTCCGTCATGACCTGCTTTTTAATTTTGCCTTCTCCGAGGTAGACGATGCGGTCAGCAAGCGCTTCGGCATCTTCCTCATCATGTGTCACGAAAATCGTCGTCGTGCCCGTCTGCTTCAACAGGCGACGCAAATCGTCGCGAATCCGGTGCTGAAGTGACGTATCCAAGTTACTGAACGGTTCGTCTAGAATCAAGAGCGCTGGCTTCGGTGCGAGCGCACGCGCGAGCGCGACACGCTGCTGTTGTCCCCCACTGAGCTCATAAGGGTAGCGGTGGCGAAATTCCGTCAAGTTGACGAGTTCGAGCATCTCTTCGACACGCGCATTCCGTTCCTTGCGGTTCAGTTTATGAAGACCGAACCGAATGTTCTTTTCAACGGTCATGTGCGGAAAGAGTGCGTAGTCTTGGAAGACCATCCCGACGCCACGATCTTCTGGCGGCATGAACTGACAATCGTCGCAACAGACACAGTCGTTCACGACGACGACGCCCTGGTTCGGCATCTCGAGTCCCGCGATCAAACGGAGAATCGTACTTTTCCCAGAACCGCTGTCCCCAAGAAGCGAGACGATTTCACCTTTTGTGATTGAAATCGAAAACCCTTTGATGGTTTCTTCATTTGCACCTTTATAGCTAAAATATAAATCGTTGATTTGAACGAACATTAGTCGGCCTCCTTATCAAGCACCTTGTGGGAAACGAATATCAACAGTCCACTCATGAGGACGATGACGATGGAAGCGAGTGCCGCTTCGTGAATCTTCTCATCACTCACGTATTTGAACGCCTGTGTCGCAAGCGTCGAAAAGTTAAATGGTTGTAAAAAGAGCGTCAGCGGCAACTCTTTCATAATATCAATAAAGACGAGGATGAACGCGCTCATGATGGCACCTTTGATCATCGGAATATCGACGCGGAAGAACGTTTGGACGGTATTCCATCCCAACATGCGGGACGCTTCCGTGAACGACTTCCCGACCTTCTCGAATCCGCTCTCAATCGAGTTGTAACCGATCGCGAGGAAGCGGATGACGTAAGCAAAGATGAGCATGATGAGCGTCGTTCGGAATACGAACGTCTGACTCAAGTCGAGCGCACGTGCCAGATTAAGCACTTTGTCATCGAGCCATAAGAAGAGCGTGATGACCGCGATGGCGATCGCTGCTCCCGGAATCGAATACCCAAGCGTCGTCACTTTTGAAATGACGCGTGTCATGTTCGACGGGAATAGTCGCGTATAGTTCGCAATGATGAGTGCGAACAGTAGGATAATCACGGTCGCGGTAAAGGCGACCCGTACCGTATTCCAAACGAGTTGCCAAAATTCTTCCGTAAAGACCGTATCGAACGTCAGGAACGTCCATGCCGTCAGCTGCGTGAACGGGATGACGAATGCAATCGCAAAGACGATCGAGACATAAGCGAATACCGCATAGCGATGCCAGCCTTGAAGCGGCCTCGGTTTGAGCGGTTTCACTTTTGTCGAAGCGTAACTGAACTGTTTCCGTCCTCGTACGAGCCGCTCCATCGTCAAGATGGCGATGACGAGAATCATAAGGGTACCTGCTAGCTTCAATGCGGACGACGTGTCTTTCATCCCGAACCATGTGCTAAAAATGGCCGTACTGAACGTCTGAATCCCAAAATATTTCACGACCCCATAGTCGTTCAGCACTTCCATCAAAACGAGACTGACACCACCGATGATGGCGACTCGAGAAATCGGTATGACGACGGTGAAGAAAATGTCCCACGACCCGCGACCGAGAATCCGTGCGTTCTCAATCATCGAGGACGACTGGTTATGGAGGAACGCACGAGTGATTGTATAAATATATGGATAGAGGAACAAGGTGAAGATGAACACTGTCCCTTGAATCGACATGATATTGAAGTACGATTGATCGACGGTGATACCAAATTCATTTCGTAACGTCGTTTGAATCACTCCGGTGTAATTTAAAATGCCATGATACGTGTACGCCCCGATATAAGGCGGAATCGCGAGCGGCAAGATGAGTGCCCATTTAAAGAAACGACGGAACGGGAAATCATAGACGGTCACGAACCAAGCGAGGCTCGTCCCGATCACGGTCGTCAGTACACCTGTGGCTAACATGATGAATAGCGTGTTTCGTACGTAACGGGGAAGCAAGTACTCTTGGATGTGCTGCCAATTGTCATTGACCGGCGCAAACAATTCGACGAGCACGACAATTCCCGGTAGGACGATCAATAAAATCGCAAGAAAGCTGAGAATCGCCCATCCATTCAGTTGTCGTTTTACTGCGTGCCAGTTCATGTCGTACCGCTCCCGTTCTGTAAACTATCAATTCCTGTCCCATCATATCAGTTTCCATGCTTCCCGTGTAGCGCCTAGGGTGTGAGAAACGCAAAAATCTCCGGCCTGAACTCTCGTTCAAGCCGAAGTCATCTTACTTCCAACCTACTTCGTTAAAGATGCGAATTGCTTCTTGTTGGTTTTCACCAAGTACTGAGAGGTTGATGTCTTGTTCCTTGAACTCGCCCCATGATTGAAGAAGCTCGTTCGGCTCAACCGACTCGTTGACTGGGTATTCGTAGTTTACACTCGCAAACTTCTCTTGAGCTGACGGTTCTGACATGAACTCCATCAATTTTTGAGCATTTTCTGTGTTCTTCGATGCTTTTGTCATCGCGATTCCAGAAATGTTCACGTGTGTGCCTGTTGTATCCTGATTCGGGAAGAAGACACCGAGCTCTTCAGCGACTTTCTTCTCTTCTTCGTCTTCAGAGTTCAACATGAGTCCCATGTAATACGTATTCATGATGGCGACGTCCCCTTCACCGGCGACAACGGCTTTCGCTTGGTCACGGTCATTCCCTTGTGGATCACGTGCCATGTTGTTCACTAAGCCTTTCGCCCACTCTTTCGCCTCATCGACGCCGTTTACTTCGATGAATGATGCGAGGAGTGAGATGTTGTACATGTTTTCAGACGGACGGACGAGTACTTTGCCGTTCCATTGTTCTTCCGTCAACGCTTCATACGTCGACAACTCTTCTGGCTTCACGCGATCTTTTGAATACACGATGACACGCGCACGTTTCGTCAAACCGAACCATTCGTTGTCCGTGTCACGATATTTCGCAGGGATGTTTGACTCAAGCTCATCGCTATCGACCGCTTGGAGGTGCCCCGCTTCTTTTGCCTGATACAAGTTCCCAGCATCTGCCGTAATGAAGAGGTCCGCCTCAGTACTCTCACCTTCAGTGTTCAAACGCTCGAGGAGTTCGTCACTCTTTCCTTCCACCACGTTGACTTTGATGCCTGTTTCTTCTTCAAACTGCTTGTATAATTGTTGATCGACATCGTAGTGGCGACTCGAGTAAACATTGACGACGTTCGAATCGTCTGAGCCTTCATTTGAAGTTGTCTCATCTGTGCTTGCACAAGCGGCAAGGAGTGATGTCGTTAACGCTGCTGAAATTCCTAAAGCTGCATATTTTTTGTTCATCTGTCATTCCCCCACATTCGGTTATTTCTCTCTGGTAATGATAATTACTCTCAATAACTATCATTACTGATAATCATTCTCACGTCAAGGATTTTCTGCAATCGCTATCCGTTTGAATGTGCGCTTTATGACAGTTTTGAAGGTATCATTTCTTGACTTCAAAAGATTGCGGACGATATAGTAAGACCAAACAAACCGTCTGGTCGGTACAGAAAGAGGTGAATGTATGACAAACCGATCGAACATCACAAAACAAAAGCTATTGGATGCGGCAACGGACATCATTATGAATCATGGAGTTCACCAACTCACGTTGGACGAGGTCGCCAAAACTGCAGGGATTTCAAAAGGTGGCCTCCTTTATCACTACCCTTCAAAGGAAGCATTGATGACTGCGATGGTTGAACGATTACAACAAGAACAAAACGAGTTATATGTTTCGTTGCAACAAGAAGGTCACGGACCAGTCGAAGCATTCGTTCGTCTGTTTGACGAGACGAAGTTACATCCTGAGCGAGCAACCATTCAAATCGACGTCGAGAAAATGATTGCATTTCTTACGTTGTTCGCTGTCGACCAAGAGTATGCGGATCGTTGGAAACATGATTTAGATACGTTCTTCGCACAGTTCCAACAAACGGCCGACCCAGTGGAAACGATGATCATTCGTTATGCACTCGAAGGCATGATGATGTCCGAACACTTCGGTGTCGGTGTTCCCCCTACCGAACTCAAACAAGCAATCATCGAACGCTTGATTGATCGGGCACATAAAATCGACAACCATTCATAAAAACAACACAACCATTCATAAAAACAACATTAGAGGAGATTAAAACACATGCAGAAAATCACGTCCTTCTCCGTCAACAACAAGTTCGCCGTCTGGTTGATGACAATCATTTTGACGGCCGCCGGTCTTTTCGCCGGTTTGACGATGAAGCTTGAGACATTACCGGACATTACGACACCGACCGTCTCAGTCACAACCATCTATCCTGGTGCTTCACCTGAGCAAGTGCTTGAAGAAGTCAGTAGCGTCCTCGAAGAGCGCCTTCAAAGTCTAAATGGCGTTGAGCAAGTTCGTTCTTCATCGTTCCAAAACGCATCAAACATTCAAATCGACTATGACTTCAGTACAGACATGGATGAAGCCGAACAGCAAGTGAAAGACGCGTTAAGTAACGTCGAGTTGCCCGAGTCGACACAAGAGCCTCAAGTGTCGCGTCTCAGTTTCGACGCTTTCCCAGTAGTCGGAGCTGCCATCTCGGATGAAAGCCTTGATTTGGCCGAATTGACAAAGCTCGTTGAAGAAGAAGTGCAACCTGCCCTTGAAGGGGTAGAAGGCGCACAAACCGTCCAAATTGCCGGACAAGAGATTCGCCGCGTCGAACTCCAATTCGACCAGGAAGCGCTCGCTGAATACAATTTGACGGAAGATACGGTCAAACAATTGATTCAAGCGAACGATGCCCGTATCGTCCTCGGGTTATATGAATTAGGCGACACAGAGCAAGCGGTCGTCATCGACGGAAAATCAGAGACTCTCGAAGCGTTCCGCGACCTTCAAATCCCGTACTCACCAGCCCAGTCTACACCGGCGACACCGTCTGCTCCGACGGAATTGCCACCTGGTCAAACGCCAGACGTCCCGACGGAAACGCCATCGGCATTACCACCGAACGTCCCGACTGCGGTTCCGACCGTTGCGTTGAGTGAGCTTGCAACGATCGAAGACAAAGGAATCGAAGAATCGATTTCTCGCTCGAACGGTGAACGTTCAATCGGCGTACAAGTGACGAAAACACAAGATGCGAACACGGTTGATGTCGTCAACGCCGTCAAAGAAGTATTGAATGACTTCGAGGCAGAGTATGATACAGCGAACGTATCCATCACACTCGACCAAGGACAACCAATTGAAGAATCGGTCGAAACGATGTTATCAAAAGCATTGCTCGGTGGTTTATTCGCCATCTTGATTATCTTAGTGTTCTTGCGTAACTTCCGATCGACGATTATCGCTGTCATCTCGATCCCATTGTCACTTCTCATGGCACTCATCGTGTTGAAACAATTGGACATCACGTTGAATATCATGACACTCGGTGCGATGACCGTTGCGATTGGACGCGTCGTCGATGACTCCATCGTCGTCATCGAGAACATTTACCGTCGACTCACACGGTCGAACGAACCACTTCGCGGTAAAGAATTGATCATCGCGGCGACAAAAGAAGTATTCATCCCGATCGCCTCGTCGACAATCGTTACAATCGCGGTATTCTTACCGCTCGGATTTGTCACAGGATTTGTCGGTGAATTGTTCTTGCCGTTCGCATTGACTGTCGTATTTGCCCTTCTCGCTTCGTTGCTCGTGGCGATTACGGTCGTTCCGATGATGGCCGACTCGTTCTTTAAAAACCGTGACAAGTTGAAGCCAGAAGAAGGTCCAGGTAAGCTCGCGGAATGGTATCGCGGCGTCTTGAACTGGTCACTGAACCATAAACTCGTCGTCTTCGGACTCGCGACTGCTCTTCTTATCGGAAGCTTCGCTCTTGTTCCGGCGATTGGAGTCAACTTCTTGAATCAGGATTCGGAGAAGACGTTGTTCGTCACGTTCGACCCAGAACCGGGTCAAACGCTTGAAGACTCGATTGCTGCGGCAGAAGTGGCAGAAGAATACTTCATGGAAGAACAACCGAACGCAACGGACGTTCAGTTCACGGTCGGTGGAGAGAACCCACTGAACCCTGGGAACAACAAACAAGGGATTTTCATCGTTCAATACGATCCGGACACAGAAGATTTTGCTGATGTGAAACTGGCAGACATCGAGAAGTTAAATGAACTCGCCTCAAGTGGGGAGTGGAAAGAACAAGACTTCTCTGGTGGCGGTGCGACGAGTGGCGTCACGTATAACGTGTATGCCAACTCACTTGAAGATTTAGAAGCCATCGTGCCGACGTTCATCGAAACGATTGAAGAAGAAACAGACTATGTCCGTCAAGCGACATCTGACTTACGTGAGTCATATGTACAATATACGTTCAACGTCGATCAACAGGCTGCAGCAGAAGCCGGTGTATCGGCAGGTCAAATCGCACAAGTCATCAGCCAATTCCAGGCACCCGAAAGCCCACTTGCGAGCGTGACGGTAGATGACAAACAATTAGACGTCATCATCCCGAACGAGCAAGTGACGTATGACAGTGTCGATGACTTACAAGCACAAGAAATCACGACACCGTTCGGTCCACGCCCGATCTCAGACTTTATTGAAATCGAAGAAGGCACGACACCGGACACACTCGTCGAGCGCGACGGAAAACTGCTCGCCCAAGTAAGTGTTGAACTCAGCACAGATAAAGCGACAGAAGCGTCTGCTGCGATTGAAGAACGCGTATCAGACATTGAACTCCCATCTGGCGTAACGTACGATGTCGGTGGGGTAACGGAACAGATCCAAGAATCGTTCACACAGCTCGGTCTTGCGATGCTTGCCGCGATCGCCATCGTCTACTTGGTCCTCGTCATCACATTCGGTGGAGCTCTCACGCCATTTGTCGTGTTGTTCTCACTTCCGTATGCGATTATCGGGGGACTTGTCGCCCTCCTCATCACAGGTGAAACGATTTCGGTTTCTGCCTTGATCGGGGCACTCATGTTGATCGGGATTGTCGTCACGAACGCCATCGTCTTGATTGACCGCGTCATTCATAAAGAAGAAGCTGGTTTATCAACACGTGAAGCGTTACTTGAGGCAGCAGGCACACGCCTTCGCCCAATCTTGATGACCGCACTTGCGACCATCGGTGCACTCGCACCGCTCGCACTCGGTCTCGAGGGTGGCGCACTCATCTCGAAAGGTCTCGGGGTCACCGTGATCGGCGGACTTACAAGTTCGACGCTTCTCACGTTGCTCATCGTACCGATCGTCTATGAGTTCTTCGCACGATTCCGTAAGAAAAAACAAGCGTAAGCCTAAAACATGCGCAGCGGAATAAACCGCTGCGCATGTTTTATATTTCAATGATATATAGCTGTTCCGCACAATCCGGAACTTCAAAGAATGACGTCACATGATGAAAGACTTCTTCCGTATCAAATGCCGCTCGTTCCGGTTCCATGATGCGACGTTTATGAATCTGTCGAAGACATTGTTCGTCACTTCGGTTTAGATAAACCAAGCAGTGATCCGCTCCCACGTCCTGTGCAAGTTTTAGAAACCAGGCTCGAGACGACTTCGTATTTGCCGGAAAATCCATCACGACATTCATCCCTAGTTTTAACAATTGTTTCACATGAGATTCAAGAAGTGGCTTCAGCAGAGTAGCATGTTTTCTGTAGTCCTCAAACGTATGAATTTGATTAGGATATAGGGTAGATAACCATTCATCTTCGGACAAAAGAACGGCTTGTTTTTCAGTAGCCAGTTGTTTGGCCTTCGTTGATTTTCCAGCCCCCATTTTTCCACATAAGAAATAAAGTGTTCCCTTCTCTTCCATCGCTCTATCTTCCTCCTCTTCATCGAGTAGAATAAACGTATTATACCCTTCTCTTGACCTATCCCGTTGAATTTGAGAAGATTCATACGTTTTGATTGATGCGAAAGGAAGTCATGTAAATGAAATTATTAAAATGGGTGATTGGACTCACGCTCTTGTTCGGGTTGAGTACACTCGGCAACTGGATTGTCGAAACATTCTCTTGGAAAGTACCAGGCAGCGTCATCGGTATGGTGCTCTTGCTCGTCCTCTTAGTAACGAAAGTCATCCGCGTGGAATGGATTGAAGACAGTGCCGGATATTTGACGAAGCATCTCGCCTTCTTCTTCATCCCGATTGCCGTCGGTCTCATGGCATATGGTACGTTGTTAAAAGCTGCCGGCATCCCACTCCTCATCACGTTACTCATTAGCATGGCGGTCGGAATGATTGTGACGGCGCTCGTTTCCGGGAAAGAAGGTGAGACGTCATGACATACGTCTGGATCGGATTGACGATTCTCGTATATACGCTTAGTCGTCAACTCTCTAAAAAATGGGCATCCCCATTCACCAATGTCGTCTTCTTAAGTACAGCGATTTTGATTCTCCTGTTACTCGTGACAGGACAGTCCTATGATACGTATAAACCGGCTACCGATATCATCACAATCCTACTCGGGCCAGCGACGGTCGCTCTCGGATTGCCGCTCTATCGTAACTTACCCGTACTACTCGCCCGGGCAAAGCGAGCCTTGAGTGCGATCGTCATCGGGTCTCTCTCTACAATTTTTGTCGCTGTGCTCTTCGGGAAATTGTTTTCGTTTACCGAAAACGTGTTGATTGCGCTATCGGTCAAGTCGGCCACCTCCCCGATTGCCCTTGAATTGGCTCGACAGTTAGAAGGGGATGCGACACTTGCAGCCTCGATTGCTGTCGCCTGCGGTATTTTAGGTGCGATGCTCGGACCAGTGTTGTTGACATGGATTCATATGGACGACCCGTTCACGCGTGGCATTGCGCTCGGTACCATCAGTCACGGAATCGGGACCGCTCAGGCGGCAACTGAACATCCGCTGTCTGGCGCTACAGGTGGTGCCGCGATGGGATTGACGGCCATCTTCACATCGTTTATCTTGCCCATTTTATATCCGTTTCTCTTTTGAACAGGTCACACCCATTTCATCGATGGGCGTGACTTTTTTGTTTCGACTTCGAGCGCGCGTGATAAACTAATGAAGATGAAACTTTTTAGAGGAGGGCAATCCATGCAAGCAAAATTAATTGAACGCTTAATGACTTATGCAAAGATCGATACACAGTCTGACTTCACGAGTACAACAACACCATCGACGGCCAAACAATGGGATTTGATTCGTCATTTGGAGAAAGAATTAAAAGAACTCGGACTGACAGATGTCGAGACGGATGAATACGGCTATCTATTCGCCACACTTCCAAGTAACGTCGATTATGACGTCCCGACAATCGGATTCCTCGCTCACGTGGACACAGCGACCGACTTCACAGGAACGAACGTCTCACCTCAACTCGTCGAGCATTATGAAGGTGGCGACATTGTCTTAAACGAGTCGCTTAATGTCGTCTTATCACCAAAAGACTTCCCGGAACTTGACGGGTATGTCGGGCATACGCTCATGACAACCGACGGCACGACACTCCTCGGTGCGGATGATAAGGCAGGGATCGCTGAAATCGTCACAGCTGTCGAATACTTATTGGCTCATCCTGAGATTCCACACGGGACGGTTCGCATTGCCTTCACACCAGATGAAGAAATCGGGCGTGGACCACATAAATTCGATGTCGCCCGTTTTAATGCGGACTTCGCTTACACGATGGACGGGGGACCGCTCGGAGAGTTGCAGTATGAGAGCTTTAACGCATCCGGTGCGACCGTCACCTTCCACGGGACGAACGTGCACCCAGGTAGCGCGAAAAATAAGATGGTCAACTCGATGAAGCTCGCGATGGCGTTCCAAAACCGTTTACCGGCTGATGAGGCACCAGAGCGTACGAGCAACTACGAAGGATTCTTCCATTTGAACGGCTTCAATGGGGATGTGGAGAAGACGACACTTCAATACATTATCCGCGATCACGACAAACAGAAGTTCGAAGCGCGTAAAGCATTGATGGAGAAACTTGTCCTCGAATGGAAACAAAAATACGGGGAAGAGCGGATTGAAATCAAGATGGAAGATCAGTATTACAACATGGCCGAGAAAATCGAACCGGTGAAACACATCGTCGATACCGTCGCTGACGTCATGCGCGGCCTTGACATCGAACCGAAGATTGAACCGATTCGTGGCGGGACAGACGGATCGCAACTTTCTTACATGGGTCTTCCGACACCGAACATTTTCACGGGTGGCGAAAACTATCACGGGAAGTTCGAATACATCTCTGTGAACAACATGGAAAAAGCAACAACGGTCATCATCGAAACACTTCGCACATTCGCGAAGCGTGCACAAGCATAACAAATGCGCCTCCAATCGTTCTCTTTTACACTAGAGACATTGGAGGCGATTTTGATGAAACATACATTTAGCATGAACCTCGGCTGGGATGGCGGACGAAATGACGTCGGTACCCTCGAGGCCGAGCGATTAAAGACACAGATTTCGATTCCACCCGAAATGGACGGTCCTGGAGTCGGTACGAATCCGGATGAGATGTTACTCGGGGCCGCGGCCACGTGTTATATCATCACACTCGCAGCCGTACTCGGACGAAGTGACTTGACTCACCGTGGCATCACGATTGATGCGGAAGGGATCGTCGATGTGACGAACGGCATCTTCACCTATGAGACGATTCGCTATGCGACAACGATTCAAGTACCTGTAGATATGACTGACCGAGAGATCACACTAGTCGAGCGCATTGCGAAAAAAGCGAAAGATCAATGTATGATTTCACGCGCGCTCGCAGGAAATATGGCGTTTGAACTCGATACGACTGTTATACGAGTCGACTAAAGCCGTCATGATGATGGCTTTTTCTGTGACTTTGCCTATGTCATCATTATAGTTTTTATGCGACACTGCGCGATTTTTAAAAACGTGATACAATACACGTCGTAAACTAATCAGAAAAACGAGGGATACCATACATGATTACAGTAAATAACGTCAGCCTACAATTTGGCGGCCGCAAGTTGTTTGAAGAGGTGAACATCAAGTTCACGCCAGGCAACTGTTACGGATTGATCGGTGCGAACGGTGCCGGTAAATCGACATTCTTAAAGATTTTATCAGGTGAGCAAGATACGACGACGGGTGATGTCAGCATCACACCGGGTGAGCGTCTCGCCGTCCTCAAACAGGACCATTACGCGTATGAGGACAGTGCGGTTCTCGAGACCGTCATCATGGGTCACGAGCGTCTCTACAAAGTAATGAAAGAAAAAGACGCCATCTACATGAAAGAAGATTTCTCAGATGAAGACGGGATGCGCGCAGCTGAACTCGAAGGCGAATTCGCTGAGTTGAACGGTTGGGAAGCAGAGTCAGAAGCCTCGATGGTCCTTCAAGGTCTCGGCATCACAGAAGCGCTCCACCAGAAACAAATGAGCGAACTCACAGGTGGGGAGAAAGTCAAAGTCCTTCTTGCCCAAGCGCTCTTCGGTAAGCCAGATATCCTCCTCTTAGACGAGCCGACCAACGGACTTGACCTAAAAGCGATTCAATGGTTGGAAGAGTTCTTGATCAACTTTGAAAACACAGTTATCGTCGTTTCCCACGACCGTCACTTCTTGAACAAAGTCTGTACGCACATGGCAGACCTCGACTTTGGAAAAATCCAATTGTATGTCGGGAACTACGACTTCTGGTATGAGTCAAGCCAACTTGCTACACGTATGGCTTCAGACCAGAACAAGAAAAAAGAAGAGAAAATCAAAGAACTTCAAAACTTCATCGCGCGTTTCAGCTCGAACGCCTCAAAGGCCCGTCAAGCGACGTCACGTAAGAAGTTGCTCGATAAGATCACACTCGATGACATTCGTCCGTCGTCACGTCGTTACCCGTTCGTCGGATTCACGATGGAGCGCGAGATCGGGAACGATGTTCTCTATGTCGACAACGTATCGAAGACGATCGATGGCGTAAAAGTACTCGACAACGTCACGTTTTCACTCAACAAGACGGACAAAGTCGCATTCGTCGGTCGTTCGGACGTTGCCATCACAACACTCTTTAAAATTCTTATGGGTGAGATGGAGCCAGATACAGGTTCGGTCAAATGGGGCGTGACGACGACTCAGTCATACTTCCCGAAAGACAACTCGGAGTACTTCGAAGGCTCAGAAAAGAGTATTTTGGACTGGTTGCGTCAATTCTCACCTGCCGATGAGTCAGATACGTTCCTTCGTGGATTCCTCGGTCGCATGCTCTTCTCAGGTGAAGAAGTCATGAAGAAGGCGTCTGTCCTCTCAGGGGGAGAAAAAGTACGCTGCATGCTCTCGAAGATGATGCTCTCGAACTCGAACGTGCTTGTCCTCGACGATCCGACGAACCACTTGGATCTTGAATCGATCACAGCTCTCAACAATGGTCTCGAGACGTTCAAAGGCGTACTCCTCTTCAGCTCACATGACCATCAGCTCATCTCGACGATTGCGACACGCATCATCGAAGTTACACCAAACGGCATCGTGGACAAAGAAGCATCGTACGATGAGTTCCTCGAGAATGAAACGCTTCAACAACAAGTTGAATCCCTATATCAAAATGCATAATAAAAAATCGGCTCAACGCGAGCCGATTTTTTATTTAACGTCTACCGTCTCCATCACGTGCTCATGAATATCATGACCTTTCGTAACATGAACTTGAACGTTGTATGCACCAGATTCAGTAAAGGTGTGTGCACCTTTATACATCCCAGCATCTGCTTCCTCTAACTTCACCCACTCATGTTTGTCTGCCCCGTCTTGGAAGATTTCGAGTTGTACGTCTGCCCCAGCGAGCATCTCCTCTTCAATCATGACGTGCACCATGAACGGCTGTTCTTCACCTGCTGTCGCCTCTTTTGGGTCAAACGTGATGTCCGCTCCAGCGTGGTGATGATGCTCACTATCCTCTGTTTCTTCGGCGGCTGTTTCCGGGTGTCCGACTGTTACTTTTGTCGTTGGCATCGTATGCATAGAGCGAGCCGTCACATGAACTTGAATCGTGTAGACCGCTTCTTCAACGAACGTCGCCTCTGCTTCATAAACGCCATCTTTCGTGAGCGTCGCCTTAATTATGTCGCTCTCTTCTTTCGCATCATTCTTCCATACTTCAAACTTGATTTCATCTGCGTCGTCTACAGGTTGACCTTCTTGCGTGACATAGACCGACAATGGCACTGTTTCTCCTTTTTCCGCTGTTGCGGCAACCGTCAACTCTGCCTCTACCGGTTCCATCGATTGTGGAACAGCCGCGCTTTCTGCTTCTTTCTCCGTACCGCACGCTCCGAGTATAAACAACCCGAAAAGCCCAAACACGACCCCAAACCGTGTCACCATTTTTTTCATCATGAATCCTCCTCATAAATCGCTTACATCTTTCACACATTGTTCATGATACCATCTCTTTCCAAAAAGAGTGTGAGCATTCTGTGATATATCCCGCGATACATTCTCACAATTTTCACACATCTAGTCGATACAAATTCGTTATAAACCCATTCCCGTATTTTAGTCCGTCATTTCAAAAAACGGGTATATAAAATATATGTAGCGTGCATTCGGAAATTCTTAACATCAAGAAGATGACATCATGAATGGAGGCGAATTCAGATGAAACGTAAGGTCATTCGTGGGACGATGGCACTCTTCATCTTATTGGCGATGGTGATCACACAATCGATTTCCGTCAGTGCCGCCGCTTCAACATTTATTACGAGCGTGAACACGACGAGTAAAGTCGTCGCGTTGACGTTCGATGATGGGGCAGACGGCGCAAACACGAACAAAATTTTAGACATTTTGGCAAAAAACAACGTCAAAGCTACTTTCTTTTTGACAGGTTCGGGTGCGAACAACCATCCACAATACATTAAAAATATCGCCGCAAAAGGACATCAGCTCGGTAACCACTCATATACACACCCTGATTTCACAAAACTGACTGCTACCCAAATGAAATCCGAACTCGACCGCACGGAAGCTTTGATAAAATCATTGACCGGAAAAACGACAAAGCCGATTTTTAGAGCTCCATTTGGTGCCGTCAATAGTGCCGTGTTGAACGGTGTCGGTGCTGCCGGATACGGATATACGATTCAATGGAACATCGACACAATCGACTGGAAAGGACTGACCGCGAGCCAAATCAACACGAAAGTACAAACCAATATTAAACCGGGTTCAATCGTCTTGATGCATACAGGTGCGGGGGCACCAGGTACCCCACTCGCATTACCGACGATGATTTCGCAACTCAAAGCAAAAGGGTACAAATTCGTCACGGTCTCGCAATTACTTGCCTATCAAAACACATCGACGAATAAAACGTATACTGTGAAGTCAGGCGACACGTTATACAGCATCGCACGGACGTATGGTGTCACTGTATCCGATCTCGCAGCCGCTAACAACATCACGAACGTCAATCTCATCAGTGTCGGACAAGTGCTCATCATTCCAGGAACAACCGTCACACCTCCACCTACAACGACCGTGAAGTATACGGTGAAGTCGGGCGACACACTCTATAAAATTGCGACGATATACAATACAACCGTTGCGAAGATTGCAGCCGCTAACAAGATCACAAACATCAATCTCATCAGTGTCGGTCAGGTGCTCATCATTCCTGGAACAACCGTCACACCACCCCCTTCGACGACTGTGAAGTACACGGTAAAGTCGGGCGATACACTCTATAAGATTGCGACCATGTACAATACGACTGTCGCAAAAATCGCTGCCGCCAATAACATCACGAACGTCAATCTCATCAGTGTCGGTCAAGTGTTGACCATTCCGAAATGACACGCCCCAAACAAAAATAACCGCTGCACGTGCAGCGGTTATTAGCTTCTCATTAATTTGTGAACTGCTCCGCTTCTGTTGATCCAGCCAGTGCAGTCGTTGATGATTGTCCACCTGAGATGACGAGCGACACTTCGTCGAAATAACCCGTTCCGACTTCACGTTGGTGACGTGTCGCCGTGTACCCATGTACTTCAGCCGCAAATTCTGCTTGTTGTAACTCTGAATATGCCGCCATGCCACGATCTTTGTAACCGCGTGCAAGTTCGAACATCCCGAAGTTGAGCGCGTGGAATCCAGCGAGTGTGACGAACTGGAACTTGTAGCCCATCGCACCGATTTCTTGTTGGAACGTTGCAATCTCTTCGTCTGACAACTTCTTCTTCCAGTTGAATGATGGCGAACAGTTGTAAGCGAGAAGTTTGCCCGGATACTTCGCATGAATCGCTTCGGCAAATTGACGGGCTTCCGCCAAGTCTGGTTCAGATGTCTCACACCAGACGAGGTCTGCATATGGTGCATAAGCGAGACCGCGAGCGATTGCTTGCTCGATGCCGGCTTCCGTGCGATAGAAGCCTTCCGGTGTACGCTCTCCAATGATGAACGGGTGATCGATTGGATCGATGTCGCTCGTGATCAAGTTCGCCGCGTGCGCATCTGTCCGCGCCACGATAATCGTCGGGACACCCATGACGTCTGCTGCGAGTCGAGCCGAAATCAAGTTTTTCACAGCCGTCTGTGTCGGGAGCAATACCTTCCCACCGAGGTGACCACATTTCTTCTCAGACGAAAGCTGGTCTTCGAGGTGAACACCGGCAGCACCGGCTTCAATCATCGACTTCGTCAATTCGAATACGTTGAGCACACCACCGAATCCGGCTTCCATATCTGCGACAATCGGTGCGAACCAATGCGTGTCGCCTTTCCCTTCTGCCGTCTGAATTTGATCGGCACGTTGAAGCGCTTGGTTGATTCGTTTAACGACACTTGGCACTGAGTTGGCCGGATATAAACTTTGGTCCGGATACATCTGACCCGAAAGGTTAGCATCCGCCGCTACTTGCCATCCGCTCAAATAAATGGCTTCAAGTCCTGCCTTCACTTGTTGGATGGCTTGGTTTCCAGTCAACGCACCGAGTGCATGAACGTAGTCACGATCGTGCATCAATTTCCACAAGCGTTCCGCTCCCTTTGTCGCAAGCGTCTGTTCAATCACGATGGACCCCCGTAATTTCATCACATCCTCTACAGAGTATGGACGTTCTACCCCTTCAAATCGTTCTGACTTCCAGATGTTTCCTAATTCTTCGCGTTGTTTCATCTATAAACCCTCCTGTATTATATTAATTTTAATAAAACTAATTTGTTATATAACAGATAGTGCAAACTAAACGATTTAGTCGAGGTAAGCACAGCACTCCAATGCCGCTTTGAACGTCGAATGCTCCATCCCGCAGCAACGACATACATTTTCTTCATCGGGATCTTCAGGTTTACGGAAGACGATGACCTCATCGATTGATTCCTTCATGACTTGGAGCGAACCGTCGGCGCGATCCAAGACGAGGCGCATCAAGTCATTGCCATATACGAATGCTGTATTCGCAAGAGAAGCTGTCGATTCTCCAGATACGATGCGACGAACGACCCAACGTTCAATCAACTGTTCGCTTTCCATTTTTTTCGTATTCATGATAAGGTTCCTCCTTTAAGGTTTAACTCTACGGTTTGGCGTTTCATAAATTCACGGCGGCGGCGGTGTAAGATCGGTTCTGTGTACCCGTTCGGTTGCTTCAATCCATGAAACACGAGTTCGTGTGCGGCTTGATAGGCAATCGATTGATCGACGTTTGGTGTCATCGGCCGATAATTCGGATCTTGTTCGTTTTGTTCATCGACGACTTGTGCCATCCGATAAAGCGTGACTTCCACTTGATCCGCTGAACAGATGCCGTGATATAACCAGTTGGCCACGTGTTGGCTCGAAATACGAAGTGTTGCCCGGTCTTCCATGAGGCCGATGTGATGAATGTCTGGTACTTTCGAGCAACCCACACCTTGTTCGATCCAACGAACGACGTATCCGAGCAACCCTTGCAAGTTGTTCTCGAGTTCCTCTTTAATCTCGTCTTGCGAATAGATGCGTGTCGCGAGCGGGATATCGAGAAGCTGTTGTCGTTCATGATTCAAAACAGGCTGTTGCATCAATTCTCGCTGTATATCAAAAGCATCGAGTTGATGATAGTGCATCGCATGGAGCGTCGCCGCGGTCGGGGAAGGCACCCATGCCGTCGTTGCCCCGGACCGTACGTGTGCAATTTTTTCACGCATCATGTCACGCATCATGTCGGGCATCGCCCACATCCCTTTACCGATCTGCGCCTGTTGATGAAATCCGGTCTCAAAACCTGTCGATACATTCAACCGTTCATATGCCGCAAGCCAAGAAGATGTCTTCATTTCTCCCTTTCGCCGCATCGGTCCGAGTGTCATCGAAGAATGAATCTCGTCTCCCGTTCGGTCGAGGAAGCCCGTGTTGATGAAGACGACTCGTTCTCTCACTTGAGCGATACAGTTCTTCAGGTTAAGCGACGTTCGTCTCTCTTCATCCATCACACCGACTTTCAACGTATGGCGAGGAAGGTTCAATAAATCTTCCACGGCGTCAAACAAGCCGTTGGTGAATGCTACTTCTTCAGATCCATGCATTTTCGGTTTGACGATATAGATTGACCCTTCTCGAGAGTTGAGACGGCGATGTAGATGACGACTCGCGATGAGTGAAGTGAAGACGGCATCAACGATACCTTCTGGTACCTCGCGACCTTCCGCATCAAGCATCAAGTCGGTCGTCATCAAGTGCCCGACGTTTCGAATGAATAAGAGTGCGCGTCCTGGGAGTATGACTTCCACTCCACCTTTTCCGATTAAACGCTTATCTTCATTCAAACACCGAGAAAGTCGCTTCCCATTCTTTTGGAACGAAGCTTCAAGCGTCCCGTCCATCAGACCGAGCCAGTTGCGATACAGATGAACTTTGTCTTCTGCACAAACAGCTGCGACCGAGTCCTCGCAGTCCACAATCGCGGAGAGGGCTGATTCGAGCTCAATGTCCATCAGTCCAGCAGGATCGATTTTGCCGATCGGGTGCTCGCGGTCAAATTGAAGTTCGACGTGTAAGGCATGGTGCTGAAGCATCAATGTGCGTAACTTGTTCGGTTCCCCGGTGTAGCCGACGAATGAATCATGAGCGAACGAATACTCGTCTTCCCCAACCACCGCATAGGCGACATCGTCACGAACGAAGTAACGTGTCACTTTCTCGTGAGATTCTGTTGGTAGCGGGAACGAATCATCGAGAAACTGTTTAGCGATGCGGATGACCTCATTACCGCGAACGGGATTATATTCTCGTCCTTTTTCCATACCGTCTGCCTCTTCAATCATATCTGTTCCATAAAGGGCGTCGTAGAGACTTCCCCATCTGGCATTGGCGGCATTGAGTGCGTATCTGGCATTGTCTAATGGTACGACGAGTTGCGGTCCAGCTTGATGGGCGATTTCACGGTCGACGTCCGACACATCGATGTTGAAATCTTTGACGACCGGTTCGATATAGCCGATTGAAGATAAAAACGTCTCATATTTGATGGGATCGACTTCATCTTGTCGACTGTACCAATCCTGTAACAGTCGTTCGTATGTCGTGCGCTGCTCTAGAAGCGTCTGATTGACTGGAATGAAACGCTCTAGAAGGGATTCGACACCTTTCCAAAAATTGTTGATTTCATGAGGTTCTAGTATACTTTCATTCACAAATTCGAACAGCTTCTCATGAACATGATACGTATTTAGTCGTTCATAGTGTTCCAAGCGCTCACATCCTCCCTTAGTCATTGTTATATATCAGATGATTACAATATAGGCTATTATATAACAGTTTGACAACCCATTTGTTAAAACTTTTTATTTGAAATATTGTCAGGATGGGTTTACTATACATTGTGTGACCCATCAATGATTGAGTCATCAATGATTCGAGGAGGCGATATGCATGCGAGATTCTTGCTCGCTTCGCGATCAAATTCTCTATCACATCATCACCGTACAAAAAGAAATGGGGCAATTATTCGACTCTGAAATGGACGGACTCAGCTTAAGTCGCTATGACATTTTAAGCAATTTGTATCATGTCGGCCCATTGCGTCAACGTGAATTGCAACAACGCGTCGATGTCGATCACGCAGCTATCACTCGACACTTGAAACAATTAGAGACACAAGGACTCATCACGCGGAGACGATGTGAAGAAGACAACCGTGTCATCTATGTCGAGTTGACAGACCACGGCCGTGAACAAATTGCACATTGGACTGAGCAAAAAGAGTGCTTAACGGACCGACTTTTTGTCAACATGAAGGTAGAGGATCAACAACAGTTATTAGCATCCCTGACGATGTTACAAGATACTATTGACCATGAAAGGAAGACTACAATATGAACACTGCTACTCAAAAAGACTTTATGGAGATTGTCAAAGGACGCCGCTCGATTCGTGTATACGATGAGAACGTCAAAATCTCAAAAGAAGAAATGACACAAATTCTTGAAGAAGCGACAACGGCTCCTTCATCACTTAACTTACAGCCATGGCGCTTCGTCGTCATCGATAGCGCAGAAGGAAAAGAAACACTCCTTCCACTCGCAAGCTTTAACAAACGCCAAGTGGAAACATCTTCAGCTGTCATCGCACTCTTCGCTGACTATCAAATGGCAGATTACACAGAAGAGATTTTCGATACAGCGGTAGAGCGCGGTATGATGCCGGCTGAGGTCCGCGACCGTCAAGTCGATATGATCAAAGGCATCTTCAAAGATGCACCGAAAGAAATGGTCAAAGACAGCATCATGCTCGATTCAGGTCTTGTTGCGATGCAACTTATGCTCGTTGCACGTGCACACGGGTATGACACAAACCCAATCGGCGGATACGACAAAGCGAACATCGCTGAAGCGTTCGGTCTCGACAAAGAACGTTACCTTCCAGTCATGCTTCTCTCAATCGGAAAAGCAGCAGAAGAAGGTTACCCATCAGTACGTTTCCCAGTCGACCGCATCACAGACTGGAAATAATTCGAAAGGGTCAATCGCCCCGGCGATTGACCCTTTTTTCATCCGATATATTTGACGACTTCGTTGAAGTCACGACGTGTTTTCGGTGCGAAATCACGCGCCCGATACCCAAATGCGACCATGACCGAAAGTGACCATTCGCCTCGTTCCATCACACCTTCTGAGATGAGCAACTCATTGATTTCCTCTTGATTGAACCCTTCAATCGGACAAGAATCGATCTCGATTTGTGCGGCCGCCGTCATCATGTTCCCAAGTGGGATATATGTCTGACGCTTGATCCATTCTTGGAAGACGCGCTCATCGTCTAAGAGACGATAGTCGCTCTCCTGGAACTCTTGTACCCGTTTCACGCGTTGCGCGTATTCTTCTTCCGTCCGACCTTGCACGCCCGTCACGATATGACGAATATAGTCCGCATCGTAACGCATCGATTTTGGTGTTCTTGCGAGGATCAACACGAAGTGGCTCGCAGTCAAAGCCTGACCTTGCGCTCCCCATGCATGATCTTTAATTTTTTGGAGCAAATCTTCCCGACGCACCACGACGAATTGCCATGGCTCGAATCCGAATGAACTCGGTGAAAGACGTCCCGTCTCTAAGATGAACTCCATGTCCTCTTCTTTGATTTTACGATCCGCATCGAACGCTTTCGTCGCTTGACGCCAACGATACGCTTCTAAAATGTCTTTCTTTTTCATCGTGCTCACTCCTCCATTACCAAGATGACTCCATCATATCAAACCGATAAATCAAAAATCGCTCATGAAGATTCTTGAGTGGGAGTCGAACGGTCTCTACATATTGAAAAGGCGTCTCGTCGTTCAAATAATGGAGATACTCATCCGCCGGATAATATAAAATCACGTCGACCGAACGAGGGATTGTTTCAACAGATTCGAAGATGTTGGCGATCACTTGGCGGAAGACGTTCACTGAGAACGGATTAAAGAAGTAGAATCGATTCGCATCCGGTGGAATCGTGAATTCCTCCGCGAGTCCCCGTTCCAATTGGACACTTCCTCGATTTCGATATTTCTTCGTATAGCTCATCCAATTTTGAAGTGCCTCCTCATGAAATCCACCGTCCATCTCGACACCGATTGCCCGTACGCGAAACGTATACGCTAAATAGAACGGCAGACGCCCTTTTCCCGAACCGAAATCAACGATGGTATCTGTGGACTCTAACGGATACGCATCCCGAAGCAAATCGAGTGCCTCGTAAGGAGTCGGCTCATAACGATGATATTCGGCCGAGGACGGAAATCCTTGCTGTGGTTTGGCCGTCTGGATCTGTAGGAGTTGTTCATATTGCTGTTCGTTCATGATGAACCTCTTTCTTGAATAGATTGGAAGAATGGATGCCGCTCCATTTCTCTAGTAAATGACGTGTATTCTTGATAGGCGACATATAACAGATAGACCGGAACCACTATTTTGAACCAACTCGGGAGAAGAATCACGCTCGTGACGCCAAGTGGAATGAGTCGAAACCACAGATTGCGGTGGCTCGGCGCCCTGAAATAGATTAGGATTGCCATCGTCCGCCTGACGGTGCCAAAGCGATTCGGTTTCGGTCGATATAGTGGACGTTTCCGCTCACTCGTCTTCTCGATGGCACCTGACGTCGTCAGCAGGACACGGTCGAATGAGGCACGCTCACGTTCCCCGATTTCAATCTCCCGACCGATATTCGGATGTTTCGACACCCATCCTTCCCCTACGTATAACGCAAATGTGACCATCATGCTTCCGATCAACACACTGAGTAATACTGAATCAATCAATAACGCATACACACCTACAAAAGCAAGGAGTACAATCAATACTCGCTTCATGAGATGGGCGTGTCGGAGGCGAAATTGATACTGAATCCATGCATGGCACCAACCGAGTAGAAATAGTGCAGCCCCAAACGCGAGTATCTCGCCAACACTCCTGCCCTTTATGTATAGAATTGGGGCAAGCAACAGCAGATAACATCCATATCGAATCACGTGTTGCATAAAATGATACCAAACCGAATACCATTTCAAATCCCGAATCATGCTTTGGTTTGACACAAGGATGAGATCGGCACGCTCAATCCAGACAAACATGCGGTCTTGCCACATGAACCATCCAATCAGAAGTGCCCAGAGAAAATAAGGGATGCCACCTAACCAGGGGAAGCTTCCTTCCCAGACTTGCCAGTAGGAATAGCCTGCCCATATGAGAAGAGGAAGGACACCGTATAAAAAAATCGTCCAGTCGACATTCAATCGGACCGTCTTCCACTGTTGTTTTATATAACGGGAGACACGCATCCAAAACAATCGTTTCGCAATCATCGGAGCGCCACATCTTCCATCATATCGAACAAGGTCATCCCCTCTGTGTCGAGTACCTCACGAATCTCTGCTTTCGTCCCACTCGCCAGGAGTTGCCCGTCATCAATCCATACGAACCGGTCACACAACCGCTCGGCCGTATCAAGAACGTGTGTGACTAATAAGACACTTGTCCCCCTCGCACGCTCCGTTTCTAACAGTCGAAGTAACTGAATCGTCGTCGTTGCATCCAATCCGATAAACGGTTCATCGACAATCAATATCTGCGTTTCTTGAATGAGCGCCAATAAAATCATCGCCTTCTGTTTCATCCCTTTTGAAAAAGAGGAGAGATACCGGTCGGTCACACGATCGAGTCGGAAAAGCTGTAGCAACTCCTCCGTTTTTTTGTTGAATCGACTCCCGTTAATTCTTGGACGAGTGCGATATGTTCAGATAGCGTCAAATAATCATAGTAGACCGGTTGTTCTGGGATGTACGCATAGCGTTCCATCTCGACCGTCCCCTTCATCCAAGGAATCGTTCCGGTAAGACAGGCGATGGTGGTCGTTTTTCCCGCACCATTCGACCCAATCACCCCTAAAATCTCACCTGCCCATACATCAAACGAGATGTCTTGAATGACCGGCTCGTTTATCTCGTATCCTGCTTTGTCGATTGACACGATCATCTCTTTTCCCCCTATCCAAAACGAAATTGAGCGTATTCTCCTTTTATTTCATTCCAGTATAACCCAAACAATCTGAACGGTTGGGAAACGCTTCGGTTGAAGCCGTTTCTTGATCTAACACCTACAATTATTTTTTTCTGAAGATTGAGTTAGATTCGTTTAATTTAGCGTGGTAACGTGAAATGATAATGATACCAACTCTTTAAAGTGAGGTGACGGTGTGTCTACCACAGAGTACGAACAAGCGACATCTATTTTGCATCACCTCTTTATCGCTTCTTCCTTTGTCGGAATCGACTTTGGTTCCGGTCCAAACCATCATCTCCTCTATTTCAGTCGCCAAGGACTGGAATCTTGGATCTCTATCGAGGGACCGTGGCATGTACACGCCACACAAAACACGTTTGACGAAGGTGAAAAACTCGAACAGCTCATGCGCTTAAGACGAGAGCGCATCCATCACGTACTGCTCGGAGACGAACATCCTCACCTTGAAATTCAATTCGAATCAGGTTCTCTTCTGTTTATTAACGGGTATCAAGAACAATTTGAATGCTGGCAAGCGGGAGATGCAAGACCGCTCGGCGGAGATTCCTATTTGCTGGTCGCGATGCCTCAAGGAGAGCTTGCTGTATTTGCGGAAGGAGACGACGAATGAGCACGTGGATAGATATTGTTACGTATATGTTGATTGCCGGAGGCGTTAGTCTCGCAATCATCTTATTGCGAAAGATTACGAAAGCATGAAAAAAACGGCCGAGGCCGTTTTTTTCATTTGACTGATTCTTCTTCATACAAGCTTGCGCCTTGTGAACGAATCACCTCTTGATACCAAAAGAATGACTCTTTCCGTTTTCGTTCTAACGTACCGGTACTATCGTCATGTCGATCCACATAAATGAAACCATACCGTTTGCTATACTCACCTGTCGAAGCACTCACCAAGTCAATACAGCCCCAACTCGTATATCCCATCACTTCGACTCCATCTTCGATCGCATCCATCATCCCTTTCAAATGGTCACGCAAGTAATCGATTCGATAGTGATCATGAATCGTTCCGTCCGACTCGACTTTGTCATATGCGCCTAGCCCGTTCTCAACGATGAATAACGGAAGCTCATAACGCTCATATAATTTGTTTAAGATGACACGAAGTCCCGTCGGATCAATTTCCCATCCCCAGTCGCTCGCCTGTAAATATGGATTTTTGACCCCACTCATGATATTTCCTTCCGCTTCATCCTGATCTTTTTCAGCCTTTTCAGTACGAGACATATAGTAACTGAGCGAAAAGAAATCAACTGTATTTTCTTTTAGAATTTCAAGATCGCCATCTTCCATTTCGATTTCAATGCCATTCTCTTGGAAGAATCGTTTCGAAAAGTTCGGATACTTCCCGCGTACATGAACGTCTCCGCAGAAGAAGTTCATCATCCGCTCAGCATCGTGTGCATACCAAACATCATCCGGGTTCGAACTATACGGATAAACGGGGGCCGCGATGAGCATACATCCAATTTGCATCGATGGGTCAATCTCGCGTGCCGCTTTCGTCGCAAGTGCACTTGCGACTAGTTGGTGATGAAGTCCTTGATAGGTGAGTTGTAACGTGTTTTCTTCTTCCCGAATCGCAATTCCGAGACTGAGCATCGGCATGAATTGAGCTCCATTGATTTCGTTGAACGTCAACCAGTATTTGACCTTTCCTTGATATCGTTCGAACAAGACACGACTGTATCGTTCGAAATACGTGACTAAGCGACGGTCTCTCCAACCTCCATAATGCTTCGCAAGATGTAGGGGCATCTCATAGTGGGAGATGGTCACGAGTGGTTCAATGCCTTGTGCGACCAACTCATCGATGACGTAATCGTAGAATTGAAGACCTTCTTCGTTCGGCTCCATTTCATCTCCATTCGGGAAAATTCGTGACCAGGCAATCGACATACGGAACGTCTTGAATCCCATTTCTTTAAAGAGGGCGATATCTTCTTTGTAGCGATGATAGAAGTCGATCCCTTCATGGTTCGGATACGAATATTCATCATGTAATTCAAAATCAAACGTTGGGTCATGAATAATCTTCATTCGGTGCTCCCCACCTGGCATCACGTCAGCAATCGAAAGTCCTTTACCTCCTTCCTGATAACCGCCCTCTAGTTGATTGGCCGCAGTTGCCCCGCCCCATAAAAATTCACTCGATACTTGTTTCATATTGTCTCCTCCTTTGTTATACAATGACGCGCAATACGCCATGATTCGCTTCTACCGTTCCTGTATAAGTTGGCAATACATCTAAATAATGATCGGTATTCGTCACAATGATTGGCGTGATCGTGTCATATCCTTCACGAGCGATGGCATCCATATCAAACCGGACGAGCGAATCTCCTTCTTTCACTTTCTGTCCATCTGTCACAAGTGTTTCAAAGTACTTCCCATTTAGTTTAACCGTGTCTATACCAATGTGAATCAATACTTCCACACCGGTATTAGATCGAAGGCCGATTGCATGTTTTGATGGGTAAACCGTGACGATTTCGCCGTCAAACGGAGCATACACTGTACCTTCTGAAGGCATGATGGCAATTCCTTTCCCCATCGCCCCACTCGAGAACACTTCATCTCGAACCGTCTCAAGTGACACGACTTCTCCTTTCAATGGAGCTGAGAGCGGAAAACCTACTTGCTCAGATACAGACTCTGCGACCTCTTGTTCCTGCGACTCGACTGTCGCTTCTTCTTTGTGGAACACCATTGTCAATACGAGGGCGACCACTGCTGCTACCGCCATTCCAATAAATGCGCTGTAAAAGGCTAAATCGACACCTGTTGCCGGAATCATGACAGGAATACTGAAGATTCCGAGTCCTCCCATCGCATAAGCTGCTGTACCGAACAGACCACCAGTGACACCACCTGCCGCTCCACCAATCATCCCGAAAACGAATGGCTTCTTACGAGGTAACGTCAACCCATACATTGCCGGTTCTGTAATCCCGAAGACACCCGCAATGGTAGAGGAAGTCCCTAAACCTTTCACCTTTGGATTTTTCGCTTTTAATGTGATTGCTAAAACAGCACCGACCTGACCAAATGTCGCCATCAATACACCGACAACAATCGTATCCATACCAACGACTGATAAGTTATTGATGATGATTGGCACAAGTCCCCAGTGAAGACCGAACATAACGAGCACTTGCCAGAATGCACCGATGAATGCGATAGCAATGGTCGGACTCAAGTCATATAAGAACGAGTATCCATTCGCCAATCCTTGACTCGCATACGTCGCAACCGGTCCAATGGCTAAAAACGTCAACGGGACGACGAGTAACAACGCCATCATCGGTGTTGTGAAGTTTCGTACAGCTTCATGCGTATGACGGTTAAAGAATGTTTCGACTTTTGAAGACACATATGTCGCCAAGATAATCGGGATTACTGAAGACGCATAACTCATTAAGACGACCGGTACGTTAAGGAACGTTAGAGACTCACCTGCTCCTTGAATGGCCACAATCGATGGATAGACAAGCGCCCCACCGATGATCATCCCAATATACGGGTTTCCACCAAACTTCTTAGCCGCCGAATGTCCTAAAATCACAGGTAGGAAATAAAATAGTGCATCCGCCGCAGCATTTAAGACGACATATGTGCCCATTTCTTCTGTCAATAATCCAAACGCGACAAGGATGGCGAGCAACCCTTTTAACAGACCACTACCTGCCATCGGTCCGAGAATCGGCGTAAAGATTCCGGCAATCACATCGATTAATCGATTGAATACACCTGATTTTTCTTCATCATCAGTCGAAGATGTCTGAAAACCACCAACGTCAACAACCTCTTTGTAGACGTACGGCACATTATTTCCAATGACGACTTGAAATTGTCCACCACTTTGAACGACCGTGATGATGCCATCTTGTTCCTTCAACGTGGTCGCATTTGCCTTTGATTCATCTTTTAGTTTGAAGCGTAATCGTGTCGCACAGTGAAAGACACTTTTGACGTTTTCCTTACCGCCGACATGCTTCACAATCGTTTCTGCCAGTTGTTTATATTGGTTCATCTTGTTCACTCCTCATGTTTTTGGATAAAAAGAAAAACCTAAATCACCACACAACAGGTTGTGTAGTCATTTAGGTTTGGCCTGCGTCATCAGTAACCATCCTTAGGATCGACGTTCTTTCATTAAGTTTTCGATATGAATCATCATATACAGCCGTTCGTCCATCGACACGTCGTAATGATATTTCGTCGCAATCAACCCTGCGATTTTTTCGACACATTCAAACGCTTCTGGATATCGCTGTTTTACCATCAGGAACAAGGTTTCGTCACCCGTTGATTTGACCCTCTCTCCGGATGCGAGGCGCTGCACAAAATACTTTAAATGGGTCAAAAATCGTGCATACGCGTATGACTCTTCGTCCAGTTCGATTTGAAAATGGTACGTAATGATTGTCAGAATCGCTTGCGTAGCTCTCGTCATCTCGGTGACAAGATGCAGGTTGTCACCTTTGACACCAGACATTGTCGCATTGACGAGGTGTAAGGCAATCGCAACTGCCTCGTCTTCATCAAGCTTGACCTCGTGCCGCTCATTAATCAGGTTAACCGCTTCTTTTCCGACAGCGAACTCCGGAGCATAAAATCGTTTCACTTCCCAAACGAGAGGGTTTCGAATCTGGATTCCATCCCGATACCGACTGAGTGCAAAATGAAGGTGGTCTGCTAGCGTCACATAGAGCGAATCATGAATGGGTTGATTCAACCGCTGTTCGGCCAATCTGACAATTTGCTTCACCGTTTCCATCTCAGCTGTCGGCATTTCATTTAAAAAGTGAACGAAACGCTCATAGCTTTCTTTACTCTCGAGCGTAAAGATTTTTTCGATTCGCGCCTGGTCAATGACATCGCCGGGTCGTTTTTGAAACGCAATCCCACGTCCCATCACGACTTGTTCTTGACCGTTCGCATCGATTGCTACGACGTTGTTGTTATACACTTTTGAAATCTGCACGGTCTCCTCACCTCGCTCTCATTCAACTGAACTGAAAAGAAAAAAACCTAAATTCACACCAGAGTCCAATGTGGAGTCATGGCATCAATTTAGGTTTTGCCTGCATCACCAGTAACAATCCCAAAGTGGATTTTCTTCTTTTCGATATAAGCATACTCCCTATAAACCTTGATGTCAACATAAAAGTAAAACGCTTACATCGTGACCGTTTTACTCTTCAAATAAAATCCGCTGCATCCGCTCCGGCGCTTGTAAATAGTCGCGCATGACCCGTACATGCTCGAGGTCGTCAAACGGCGTCGGGGAAAGTCCCGTCTCCACTTGTAAGATCATCGCACCCGGATACGACATCAAGATGGGCGAGTGACTGGCGATGATAAATTGACTGCCGGATTGTACAAGTTCATGCATCCGAGCAAGCATCGTCAGTTGCCGCATCGGTGACAACGCGGCCTCGGGCTCATCCAAAATATAGAGGCCATCGCCACGGAATCGATGCAACATGAGGGAGAGGAACGCTTCCCCGTGCGACTGCTCATGAAGGGAACGTCCGCCGTATGACTCATAAAACCGTTCAGGGTCAATCCCTGATTTCGCCATCTCATCCACATAACTCGATAGCTGGTATGCTGTCTCGGCACGTAAGAAAAATCCGTCTTTCGGACGATATGGCCCCCGAATCGGACGTAACGCCTCATACAACGAGCTATGTGTCGATTCCGTTTCAAATTGGAAGGACGGTGCTCCGCCTTCTGGGTTGAATCCAGCCGCCACGGCCATCCCCTCAATCAACGTCGACTTTCCACTCCCGTTCTCTCCAACGAGAAACGTGACCGGATGATGAAACGTCAGTTCATCGAGTGTCTGAAAGATTGGTAACGAGTAAGGATAACCCGTTGATTGGATGCGGTCTTTCTCTAACCGCACCCCACGTAAAAATAAAGTCATGTCCATTCGATCCAAAACGTCGCCCCCTTCTCTGACTCGACCCCATAAGAAAGTCCTTGTGCTTCAAGAAGTAATTTCGTGATAGCGAGACCTAGACCATGTCCGTTTGAGCGGTCTCCTTTCACATACATATCCCAAATCGAAAGTTGGACGACAGGGTCAATCCCGTTCCCTTCGTCTGTTACTTCTAGTCGATTAGGTGTCAGTTTGATTGTGATACGTCCGCCGATAGGGCTCGCTTCATACGCATTTCTTAAAAAGTTCGAGAGAACCCGTTCCATCGCCAATCGATCGGCTTGAATCGATACCGTTTCGAGTTGCAGATCGAGCGTCACGTCTTTTTGTCGGAACCACTCGGACATGCGTGACGTTAATCGGCGAACTAAGTCATCTAGTTGAAGCGATTCCATTTCAAGTGGAATCGTCCCAGAGGACAACTTTGAGTATTCGAGCATCTGATTGACAAGCCGGTCGATTCGGTCTATTTCCTCCGTAATGCTTTTGCCCGTAATAGCCACCTCCATCTCATTAACGACACCGAGTTCCAACATTTCCGCCTCATTCCGGACAATAGCGAGCGGTGTACGCACATCATGGGTCACTCCAGAGATGAACGATTTTTGAAGTGCCTCTTTTTCTTGAAGGGAGGCATTCATTTGTCCGATCGTGACGGTCAAATCCCCAATCTCATCGTTCGTCACATTCGGAAGAGTAATGTGATGTTGTCCTTCCATAATCGATGCGGTCGCTTGCTTCAACTCGACGAGCGGTTGCGTGAGCCGTCGACTCATCCAAAACGTGACACCGATGGCAACCATCAGTGCCAAAATAAATCCACCCGCTAAGATGAGATAGATTTGCTGAAACTGTGGATTTGAGAATGGCACAGGACTGTACGTCACAATTTGAACGTTCCCTTCTTCTTGCAAATACGTCAAGAAACGAGTCCCGTTCACACTCACCTCGTCCTGAACTGTTAAGTCATCCGGGTCGAGGCTGATCGGCATCATGCGGCGCATCCTTCCACCACGTTCTAGCTCGATACGTTGCCCGTCTTGAAATAGGAGTACGTCTAATCGACCTGGAATTCCACGTCCTTCTTGGATGGCTTCATACACGATCGCCGCCTCGCGCTCCAATTGCGTATACGTCTCCTCTTCTGCGAACCGTCCGATTAAAAGTGACGTGAGACCAAATGTTAAAAGCGCCATCACAGCAAGGGGCAAGATAGCTGTCCACAATAATTTCTTCATTAAGCGATTCATGACAGTCCCTCTAATCGATAACCGACCCGATGAACGGTCTTCAGCTGTTCTTTTAGTGTAGGTGATTTATCACGTAATTGTTTAATATGGGTGTCGACCGTACGTGTATCTCCGACGAACGCATAATCCCATACATCGTCGAGCAGGCGATTCCGATCCAACGCCTCACCGACGTGCTTCCATAAATGCAAGAGCAGTTCATATTCTTTGTTCGTCAGCCGGAGCGTTCTTCCGTTCTCTTGTACCATCCTCGATTTGAGGTCGATGGTGAGCGCACCGAACCGAATCATATCGGTCTGTTTCACGAGACGCTTCAGGCGAATCTCCAATTCTTTCAAAACGATGGGTTTGACCAAATAATCGTCCGCCCCAAGTTCTAATCCGAATACGCGATCATCTGCTTCACCACGAGCCGTCGTCAGGATAATAGCAGGAGCGGGCTGTTGCGCTTTTAACGTTGGAATCAAGGTCCATCCTTCTCCATCAGGGAGACGGACGTCGAGTAAAACTGCATCAAAGCGCTGATGTAACTGTTGCTTCGCTTCGCTGAGGGTCATCGCCACTGTCACATTAAACCCTGCATATACTAAAAAGCGAGACATGCCGTCCGCAAGTTTTTGTTCATCTTCCACTACGAGTACGTTCATCTTCTATCGCCTCCACATCCATTATATCGTACACATGGAATGCCCCACCGTTTCCCAAAGACAATTTGCAGAAATCTTGCAACTCTCTCACAACTTCAGTTCTCTCAAGTTCTACACTTGAAGTATCAAAAGGAGGAGATATACATGAAATCAACAAAATTAGCAATCGCCTTGGCCAGTCTATTGGCTGTCTCAGGCACTGGCGTATATGCCGCGACGAATGACACGACGACAGATGAATCGACAACGACGGAATCGACACAATGCGAGCGTGGAGAAAGAGGTTCTGGCATGGTTGGTGACCGAGAAGCGGGTCATACAGCGCTTATCGAGGCGCTCGGATTGACAGAAGAAGAAGTGGATGCAGCCCGTGAAAATAGACAGTCGATTCATGAGCTCGCAGAAGAAAAAGGCATTTCAATTGATGCATTCATCGACGCGATCATGACGTCACACGAAGAAAAACTTACGACTGCTGTGGAAGACGGGAAATTGACTCAAGAAGAGGCCGATCAAATCCTAGCGGATCACGAAGAGCGCTTTGCTGACGTGACGAGTTACGATGATTTAGAAGATGCACGTGGCATGCGCGGTGGACGAGAAGGTGGTCGCCATGGCCATGGTCACGGACCACATCATGACGACGCTTCAACAGAGAACGATAGCAATGTAGAGAGTCAAAGCAACAGCTTGTAAGTCAAAAGGCAGCCACACGCGGTGGCTGCCTTTTTATATGACGAGTAATAAAAACGCATATCCTAATAAACCAATCAAAAATGCACCAAAACTACTCTCTCGCTCAGCAGGTAACTCTTCTTTCATGACGTTCAAGATGACGCCACCTGCCAAAAAGGCGACAACGATAGATAGACCGAGTTCATTCACTTCTCCAAACGAACCGACCGCCCACCCTACAAGTACAGCAAGCGCTAACAAGACGCGTCCCTGTCGATCATAAAGTTGTTGATGATGCTGACGCAATCCTTGATCGACCGTAACAAAGTGAATGCCAAGCGCTATGAAGTAAAGAAACATCGTCCCATTTGACTGAAATTCACTTTCTGCGAGCACATATCCGATGCTAAACGTATAGAGCGTGAATGAACCTATGTGAATCCAAAACACATACGGTTTTTGTTTACGTTTGTTGGCCGTTGCGAATCGCTCGAGCCCGTAAAAGACAGCCAGTCCTAACATACTGATGATCAAGATATGGTTCTCGAGGGAGGCGAAGACGTTGTTTCCAATCTCCCCTTCTAGTTCACGTTGGTACTCATTTAACTCTGGCAATAGATGAAGGAATACATAAGCAACGGCAATCCCGCCCGCCACTGATAAAAAACGGCTCCTCGGCACTTCACGCACATGAATGAGCTTTCCTGAAAAAAAGTGAATCATCGCAAAACCGAGTGCAAACCAAAAACTTAACTCGAACACATAAGCCCCTCCCGCATTAAGACTTCTCCCTATGTGCTTTTACCCTTTCGCTGTATGTCACATTCATTTTCGGTTAGATCGCTCTTGTTTCTTTCTTTCCCGAATCTCTTTCTCCACTCGCCGTAGCGCTTTTTTCGATCCTCGTTCGAAGTCGTGCGCCTCCTTTCGTTCCTGATACGTCGTGAATAGCGTTTCCAAATCATAGTCAGCCGGATAAAGCTCTGTGGCACGTGCTTCTAACCGGACACGACGACTCGGCAACTCTACGTAATCGTCATTCACGAACACTCGGACATGCCGACGAGATGCATCGAACGCATAGACAAGCCCGACTTGATTCGTCTCTAACAACCGGACACGGTCACCTTTTTCAAAGCGTTCCGCCTCTTCAAGCGGTGCCGCTTCGATTTCGCGTGTGATTTTAGAATCATCGACTTTCGTAGTGTCATACGTTTTCTCGTTCATGTAACGAGATGCCTGTTTCAATATCGCTTCCGGCAACTTCATCTTGCGGGCGATAAAGAGGGCGTTGCTATCACCAGACTGCCCCATGAGCAATCGATATTTCGGTTCGAGCGTTTCCCGGTCAAACTGCATCGCAGCGTTCATGAAATCTGGGTGGGATTCAGAATACGATTTGATTTCTCCGTAATGGGTCGAAGCCACGACAATCGCCCCTCGTTTATATGCCGCTTCTAAGATGGCAATTGCAAGAGCGGCTCCTTCGTTCGGTTCCGTACCGCTTCCGATTTCGTCGAATAACAAGAGTGACCGTTTTCCAGCGGTTTGCATAATATTCGCCACATTGTGCATATGCGCCGAGAACGTGCTGAGTGCCGACTCCAAATCTTGATTATCTCCGATATCGACGAACACCTCATCGAATGTAGAGATGACCGTGTCGGTGTGTGCCGGGATATGCAATCCTGTCATGGTCATGAGACTGAGAAGTCCAATCGTTTTCAATACGACCGACTTTCCGCCGGCGTTCGGTCCGGTGATAATTAAGCCGCGATAGTCCGTCCCGATGGCAAAATCGAGTGGAACGGCACTTTCTAAGAGTGGATGACGTACTTGTTTCAATTGAATTCGACCAGTCGCATTCACGTGTGGTGTCACGCCATCAATCGATTGACTATACTTCCCTTTGGCGAAGACCATATCGTACTGGGCGATGACATCGAGTGTCGATTCAATTTCAGGAAGGACTTCAGTCACTGCTCCCGTCAATGTCGCCAACACTTGATACACTTCCACCGCTTCTTCCGTACGCTTGACGACGAGCTCGACATTCAATTTTGATATGGCTTCCGGTTCGATAAAGACCGTCATCCCGCGATTCGATGTGTCTACAATCGTACCCGCTACTTTGTGCTTGTATGAAGCTTTAATCGGGATCGTGAAGCGGTCCTGTTTTTTCGTGACAAATCCGTCTTGAATCATCTCGCGATTGGCAGCGCTCTTTAAGAATTTGTTCAATCGTTCCTCGATTCGTCCTTCCAAAATGTCGACTTGCTTCCGAATCCGCTTCAACTCTTTCGACGCTTCATCGACGACCTGACCAGCTCGAATCGATTGTGTGATGTCTTCTTCTAACGTCCGCCATTCGCCCATCCCGACAGCATAAGCCGAAAGAAGCGGTGCAAAGAATTCATGTTCGAGCATGAATCGTTTCAGTTTGCGCGCTCCCCGTAAAAACTCGGCGACCGCTTCAAGTTCTGTTGCTTCGAGTTGGATGCCTCGTTGCAGTTTCCCGATAATCGTCTCCATGTCAGACACGCCGATAAATGGGACGTGTGACGTCGCATCTAAAATCGCTCGGGCTTCAGACGTTTCCTGCAGACGTTTCTTCACCGTCGCGATGTGGCTCGTCGGACGTTGTTGTCTGAGTAACCTTCTCCCGAATCCGCTGATGCAGAAGCGCTCTACTCTCGTCATCAATTCGTTGTATTGTAATTTTTCAAATGTTTGTTCGTTCATGTGTCTCTCTCCTCAAATGATAGAATCGAGATACCGCGCAAACAAAAAAGCGTCGGTCGATGACGACCAACGCAAAAAGACAGACCGGTGTCTGGCAGTTTTTGATGGGCGGTATCTGTAACGGAACATGACGGCATAACAAAAAAACGTGTCATCCGACATTTTTCAGTTCGTTAGGCAGATACAACCTCACTCATCAACATGCAACACCTTTCTCACTTAGATTCGTCCTTACTATACAACAGATTCTCTGCCTTGTAAAATTTTAGAGAACGCTTTCAAAAAAATCTTGTGTCTTAAATCCACACATGTTATGTTGAACGTGAAGAAACGAATAGCGATCACATGTGACTGATTCGATCAGGCATGGGGTAAGACGTACGGTGCATGCCACCCGTCTATACTCCATGCCTGTTTTGTTTTTCGGCGTTTTGTTTCAAGAAAGGATGTAGAAGATATGCTATGGAATAAGTTAATGAATCGACACAAACCCACACTGCACTCACCAATGGAAGGAGACGTCATTCCACTCGAACAAGTAGCGGACTCGGTCTTCAGCGAAAAAATGATGGGCGACGGTATTGCCATCACACCAACGGATGGCGCCGTCGTCTCACCGGCTGACGGCGAAATCATACAAATCGCTCCGACAAAGCACGCCATCGGCATTCGGACCGAGGATGGGGCTGAGATTTTGATTCACGTCGGTCTCGATACCGTCGAACTCGAGGGTCGACCGTTTGATCTTCAAGTAGATGTGGGCGACCACGTTAAGACGGGACAGCTGTTACTGACAGCGGACTTAGCACAAATTCATCAAGCCGGTAAGCACACGGTCACGCCAATGGTCGTGACGAATGGGGGCGCGCTTGCTCATCATTACGCCTTCACATTCACGAAGGAAGCCGTCCCAGGCAAGACGGTTGTCGCCCGAGTGGAAGCGTGACTCCGGAACAAGGAGGACACATGATTAAAATCAAAAAGATTCTAAACAACAATGCGGTCATCGTCTCGGACGAAGGTGAAGAAAAGATTGCGATTGGCCCTGGCGTCGCCTTTAAAAAAGCGAAGAACGACATCGTCAATCCCCATAAAATCGAAAAGTTGTTCATCATGCCAGAGAATGACAAGTTCCAACAGTTGTTGAGCCGGATTCCCGTTGAACACTTCACCGTTTCCGAGGACATTATCTCTTATGCGGAAAAACGTCTCGAGACATCGTTCAACGAACATATCCACATCGTCTTGACCGACCACATCTCGTTCGCCATTGAGCGGGAAATGGATGGCATCTCATTACGCAACAAACTGTTGAACGAGATTAAAATCCTCTATCGGAATGAATATGAGATTGGACTATGGGCGATTGAGCATATTGCTGAAAAGCTCAACGTCCAAATGCCAAAAGACGAAGCTGCGTTCATCGCGCTTCATATTCATACGATGAAAGTGAAAGGAGGTGATTTACGCAAGACGGTCAAACAGACAACAATTGTCCGCGACATGATTCAATCGATTTCACGACGACTCGATGTATCCATTGAAGAAGATGACTTATCCTACCAACGATTATTAACTCATTTACGGTTCGTCATGGATCGGGTCAACCATTACGATCATCATACGATTGATGAAGACATGCTCCGCATGATTCAGACAAAGTTCACGTCTGCCTATGCGTGTGCATCAGATGTCGCAAAAGAAATGGAAGAGACCTATGGCATCGTCTTGCCCGAGTCAGAACTTGGTTATATTACGCTTCACATCCAACGTCTACAAGATCAACACCATCAAAAAGGAGGAAATCAACAATGATGAACTTTTTCCAACGTCTCGGACGTTCCCTCATGTTACCGGTCGCCGTACTACCGGCTGCTGCCATTCTCATGGGGATTGGTTATTGGATTGACCCAGTCGGCTGGGGATCTGAAAACATTGCCGCTGCATTCTTAATTAAGGCGGGGGCCGCTATTATTGATAACATTCCAATTCTGTTCGCAGTCGGGGTCGCGCTCGGAATGGCTAAGAACCGTGACGGTTCAGCAGCACTCAGTGGGCTCGTTGCCTTCTTGACGGTCACAACGCTTCTCTCTGCAGGAACGGTTGCGTTGTTCCAAGGAATCGACGTAGAAGCCGTCAACCCGGCATTCGGTAAGATTGGGAATGCTTTCATCGGGATTCTATCCGGTCTCGTCGCCGCTTCCATGTACAACCGCTTCAGTCAAGTCAAATTGCCAGATGCTCTCGCCTTCTTTAGTGGGAAGCGTCTCGTACCAATCATGACAGCCTTCTCGATGATTCTCGTATCGGTCGCACTTTACTTCATCTGGCCGGTCGTCTATACAGGTCTCGTCGGTTTCGGTGAATCGATTTCAAAACTCGGCGCATTCGGTGCCGGACTCTACGGATTCTTTAACCGTCTCTTAATTCCAACGGGTCTCCATCACGCCCTCAACTCTGTTTTCTGGTTCGATGTCGCCGACATTAACGATATCGGCAAGTTCTGGTCAGGAGAAGGTGAAAAAGGTGTGACGGGGATGTATCAAGCCGGTTACTTCCCAATCATGATGTTCGGTCTTCCGGCCGCAGCACTTGCGATGTACCACACAGCGAAGACAAAGCGTAAGAAACAAGCGGCCTCACTTCTTCTCGCAGCTGCATTCGCTTCATTCTTTACTGGTGTGACAGAACCACTCGAGTTCTCATTCATGTTCCTCGCACCTGTTCTTTACCTTGTACACGCCGTCCTTACAGGAATCTCGCTCTTCATCGCGGCAACGTTCCAATGGACAGCCGGGTTCGGATTCAGTGCAGGATTGGTTGACTTCGTGTTGAGTTCACGCTTGCCGCTCGCGAACCAACCGTACATGTTACTCGTTCAAGGTCTCGTGTTTGCAGTCATTTACTACGCGATCTTCCGCTTCATGATTGTGAAGCTCAACTTAGCAACACCAGGTCGTGAATCGGATGAAGTCGTTGATGCGGTTGCAAGTGAGACTGCAGATGGTGAAACGAAAGTCGCGCCGGTTGCATCAGCTTCAGGTAGCGAATACTCCGCGATGGCAAATATGATTTACGAAGGTCTTGGCGGTGACAGCAACGTCACAGGCATCGAGTCTTGTATCACACGCTTACGCGTCGATGTCAAAGACATGGATACGGTCAACCAAGATCAAATCAAAAAAGCCGGTATCCCGGGAATTAAAGTCGTCAGTCCAAACCATATTCAAGTCATTGTCGGTACAAACGTCCAGTTCGTCCTCGATGAGATTGAAAAAATTCGTAGCCACCGCGCCGGATAAAACGTCAAAAGCCACCTCATTCAGGTGGCTCAGGCTGTTGACTAACATGAATCATATCGCTCGCCTTTCCGGCGCCCACGCTTTCCGCAGGCAATCCCGGAGCCGCATCGCGACTTG
>NZ_JACSKX010000008.1:0-131283 GCF_018617835.1 Exiguobacterium sp. s101
GAATTCACGGAACACTGGGATACCTGACGCCGAAAGAGTACAAACAGAGACACCTCTTAAAAACTGTCTAGTTTAGTGTTGACAATCCAATGTCCTTCACCTGCAGGGTCTCGATGCCGATGACGTCGTGGTTTTTGACGATCTCGGTCGACACCTTGTGCAGGAAGTCGGTGCGTCTGTTGGCGATTTTCTCATGGATGCGTGCGACTTTCCGCTTCTGCTTCTGGTAGTTCTTCGCCTCGGAAAGTCTCACTTTCTTGTTCCGGGCGATGCGCTGACGGCGGGACAACTTGCGTTGCTCCCGTGCCAGCTTCTTCTCGAGGGTGCAGAAGTAACGGTCGTTCTTGTATACGGTTCCGTTTGATAGGGTGGCGAAGTTCTTCAATCCGACGTCGACGCCGACCGATGAGCCGGTCTTCGGCAGTTCACCGATCTCCAGCTCTACGAGAAGGGAGACGAAGTATTTGCCCGAAGCCGTGCGTCGGATCGTGGCGTTCAGGATGCGACCCTCGACCTGTCTCGAGTTGGCGAACCGCACCCATTTCAGCTTGGGGAGTTTGAGTGTGTTCCCGACAATCGAGACCTCGGGGAGCTGGGACTTCCCCTGGATGTTCGCCGTATAGGATTGGACGGGGTTACGCTTCGACTTGAAACAGGGATGATTTCCCTCCTTCCTGAAGAACTTCTTATACGCGTCGACCAGGTGTTTGACACTGTTCTGGACGGCCGTGCTGTCCACTTCCGTCAACCAACTGAATTCTTGCTTGAGTATGGGAAGGTCTTTCGAGCAGGCGTCATACGACAGTCCCTTGCCATTCGCTTCATAGGCCGCGTCCCATTTCGACAGGAAATGGTTGAACACGAACCGCGAACAGCCGATCGTCTTGGCGATCAGGACCTCCTGTTCCTTCGTCGGGTAGATCCGGAATTTATAGCCCTTGTGCTTCACCATGTGACGTTCACCCCTTTGAAGATATTTTACCCGAAAGAGAGGCTGGCGATTCATCTCCCACTTTCACGCAAGCCCTGTCCTTAACGTTTAGAAGCGGGAGTATTCTCGCATAATTTAGATAAAAAACACCCCGTAGAAGCTGGATGTCCATGTCCAACTTCTATGGGGCGGTTCACTATACAGATGTTTTCTTTTATCAATCTGCCTTGTCTTTCAATACATCGAACGGGGTACGCTTTTTCTTTCGGTACTGAATATGAATCGTCGGTGACTCATATTCATCTTGCGCCCGGATGTCGCTGCTTGAGACACGCATAAACGACCATCCGAGTAAAATCATGATAAATATGAAGGGGAAACCACCGACAATACTTGCTGTTTGTAAAGTTTCAAGTCCCCCGAGGAACATGAGTGTGAGAGGCATGATCGATAGTGCGAATGCCCAAAACAATCGATTCCATACGAGTGGTTCATCTTCCACATGCTTTTGAGTGACTGATGCCAAAATATATGACGAAGAATCGAACGTCGTCGCCAAGAAGATAATGGCGAGGACAGTGAACACCCCAACTACCGCACTTCCAAATGGCAATTGACTAATAATCGCAATGATTGTCGGGGCCGGTCCGTAAGTAGCCATATATGAGATGACATCGAATGTTCCACTTAGGTGAAGGTATAGTCCATAATTTCCGAGAACTCCGAAAAACAGTACACACCCAAACGTCCCATAGACCATCGTTCCGATGATCATGCCACGAATCGTCCGACCACGTGAGATCCGTGCCACGAATAATCCGACGAATGGAGCATAGACAAGCCACCATGCCCAGTAGAATACAGTCCACGACTCAGGGAATCCAGTTGAAGTAAAGCCACCAAAATCACCAAATGGCTCCATCCACGTCGCCATTCGGAAGAAATTATCCATAACAATCCCAACACCGTTGAATGTTGTCTCTAAGATAAAGCGTGTCGGTCCAAATACAAATACAAATGTTAAAATTCCTAATGCAAGCCAAATGTTCAAGTCACTCAGTAATTTGATTCCTTTATTCAATCCAGCATAAGAACTAACTGCAAAAATAACCGTACAGACTAGCATAATCACTGCTTTCATCCCGAGTGATACAGGGATTCCCGTCAATTCACTGATTCCTTCGGCAATCATCGGCGTACCGAGGGCGAGTGTTGTCCCTGCGCCTCCAAGAAGACCGAAGATGAATAAAATATCAATCACTTTTCCAAGTGGACCGTCTGAACGATCACCGAGAATCGGACGGACCGCTTCACTCACCTTCAACACGGATATGCGTCGTACATAATAGAAATAGGCAATCGGGAGTGCAGGCAGCGTATAAATCGCCCACGCAATCGGTCCCCAGTGGAACATTCCATATGCCGTCGACCATTGAATGGCTTCTGTTGATTCTGGTGTGAGACCAAACGGTGGTCCTTCGTAATAGTAAACCCATTCAATCACCGACCAGTAAAGAATACTTGACCCAATTCCAGCAGCGAACAACATCGCCGCCCATGAAAAGTTACTAAATTCAGGTTCCTCATCTTCGTCGCCCAACTTAATGTGCCCGTTCTTACTGAAGGCAACGTAGATCAAAAATCCGAATGCGCCAAGCCCAAGCGCTAAGTATAATATTCCAAAATTTGATGTCATATACTCATTTGCCATCTCGACTAAAGCCTTACCTGTTTCCGGGAAGAAAATAAGAGGTAACGTCACTGCTAACAGTAAGATTACTGATCCAATAAATGTTGGCCAGTCTATTAATTTTGTCCTCAAAACCATATCACTCCATTTCTGTAATCTCTTATTACCATACCAATAAAACAGAAAATTGCAATAATTAATCAAAAAACCACAGGATAGTCAACGCTATTCCTGTGGTGCCTATCTTATTTTTTTTCAGCGAGCCAAGCGGCAACCGCCGTGATTTCTTCGTCTTTTTCAATGACGTTCGCAGGCATTGCACCTTGACCGTTACGAATGACGTTTTCAATATCTTCTGCCGACAGATTAGCGCCGACTTGCTCGAGTGACGGACCACTCATTCCTTCAAGGTTCGCACCGTGACATGCCGCACAGTTTTGTGCGTACACCGCTTCCGCGTCAACCGATGCCGTGTTCGAGCCCGAATCCCCGTTGCTCGACGTATCTTCCTCTTCACCGCCGCCACATGCGCCGAGTGTCAGCATGGCACCAAGGCCAATCGCCATCATCCATTTTTTCATAACCATGTTCCCCTCCTAAGTTGTAGAAATGACCTACATTTACCATTATAGCCTTTCACGTATACTTTCTAACCTAATCTCACGAAAAGTACACAAAGATTCCACAATTTATGGAACGTTGATATAGCGTTTGTCCGACGTGAACCCTTGTCCGAGCACCTCATGTGCCTCACTGAAGACGAGGAACGCATCGGGGTCAATCCGACGAATGATCTCTTTCAGACGACTCACCTCGCTCTGACGGACGACGATCATGAGCATCGGACGATCGAGACGAGAATAAGCCCCGATTGCTTGAATCTCGGTCGCTCCACGATCGAGCTCCTCAAAGACGGCACGGACGATGAAGTCCCGCTTCTCCGAGATGACATAGGCCATCTTGTCCTGCGTGAATCCGAGCTGGACGAAGTCGATCATCTTGACCGTGATGAATAAGGCGATCAGTGCATAAAGTCCGGTCGAGAACGAGAACGTGAGGGCGGCGGTCAAGACGACCATGCCGTCGAGAAGCGCGATACATAAATAAAGCGGGATGTGCGTGAACTTATGTAAGATTTGCGCAATCAAGTCCATTCCACCTGTCGAGGCACGTCCCCGGAAGATGAGTCCTAGCCCGACTCCAACACCGACGCCACCAAATATGGCGGCGAGGAGCGTGTCGTTCACGGCAGCCCCTGCATCGATCGCTTCATAGAAAAGAATGACACCCGGTAAGAAGATGGAGCCGACGAGCGACTTCACCCCGAATCCGAGACCGAGGATGGTCCACCCAATGATGAGAAGTAGTACGTTCGCCACGAGCTGAAATGCCCCCGGTGAAATCCCGAACAGTTCATACGTGATAACCGATATCCCACTCACCCCACCTGACGCCAAATTGTTCGGCAATAGAAATAAGCTGAAGGCCGAGGCGACGAACACCGAACCGGTCAACAAATACAGATAGTCTTTGACGATTTGCTTCATTAAAGAATTTCTCCTTTACACACAACATGGCCCAAAGACAGGTGTCTTTGAGCCACATGCATCACATATTTGTTTTACGAAGGTAAGCATCGATGAACGGCATGACGTCGCCGTCCATGACACCACTTGTATTTCCGACTTCGTGGTTCGTCCGGTGATCTTTGACCATCGAATACGGATGAAAGACGTACGAACGGATTTGGCTACCCCAACCGATATCCGTCTTCTCGCCACGGATTTCGTCGAGTTTGCGTTGCTGCTCGTCGAGTTCGCGTTGGTACAATTTCGCTTTCAACATCTTCATCGCCGATTCACGGTTCTTGATTTGTGAGCGTTCGGTCTGACACGAGACAACGACGCCCGTCGGCACGTGCGTAATCCGGACAGCCGAGTCTGTCGTGTTGATGTGCTGTCCACCGGCACCTGACGCGCGGTACGTGTCAACGCGGAGGTCTTCTGTCCGTACTTCGATCTCAATGTCGTCATCGAACTCCGGCATGACGTCACATGACACGAACGACGTGTGGCGACGACCCGACGAGTCAAACGGAGAGATTCGGACTAAACGGTGAATCCCTTTTTCCGCTTTCAAGTAACCGTAAGCGTTGTGTCCGATGATGCGAAGCGTGACAGATTTGACACCAGCTTCCTCACCCGGAAGGTAATCGACCGTCTCGACTTTCCAGCCTTGTTTATCGGCGAAACGTTGGTACATGCGAAGGAGCATCGATGCCCAGTCCTGTGACTCAGTACCGCCCGCACCCGGGTGCAATTCAAGGATTGCATTGTTCGCATCGTACGGTCCGTTCAAGAGGATTTCGAGTTCGAAGTCATCGAACTCTTTTTTGAGCGCTTGAATCGTTTCTCCGAGCTCTTCTTGCATCTCTGCCTCCGGCTCTTCCTTGATGAGTTCAAGCGTCACTTCGCCGTCCTCATGTTTGCTTGCGAGGTCTTGATATTTGTCGACCATCGCTTTGAGCCCGTTTGACTCATCGATGACTTTCTGTGCCTTCTCTTGGTTGTCCCAAAAGTCAGGGTACGTCATCTCATTCTCGAGTTCGGCGATACGCGCTTCCTTCTCCGTCAAGTTGAGAGAAGCTCTATAATTTTCGAGGCGCTTCGCCATTGCCTCAAGTTCGTTCCGAATATCTGAAATTTCCATAGTGTGATTCACCTTTCCGTAGGAAAGAGGCGAGCGGACCCGCCTCTTCAATAATTAAGCCTGTTGTCTACCATGACAGTTCTTGAACTTCTTACCAGAGCCACACCAGCACGGATCGTTCCGGCCGATGCTCTCTTCTTTCGAACGACGGACCGGTTTTTTCTTGACTGGTGCATCGTCCTTTCCAGAGACGGCAACTTCCTCTTCGACGACTTTCTCACGTCGGAGGTTGTCCCCGACTTCGGCACGAAGCACGAAGCCTGTCACTTCTTCTGAAATTGCCGCGTTCATCGCGTCAAACATGCTAATCCCTTCCGCTTGGTACTCACGGAGCGGATCGTTCTGCCCGTAAGCGCGGAGATGAATCCCTTGACGCAACTGATCCATATGGTCGATATGGGACATCCAGTGCGAGTCAACGGCACGGAGTACGATGATTTTTTCGAACTCGTTGAAGCGCTCAGGTGGTGCGAGTTCACGTTTTGCTTCATACTGCTCGTTCACACGTTCCATGAGGAGTTCAACGATTTCTTCCCGTTCTTTTCCGTAGAAGTCTTTGCCTTCGACCGGTTTTTCAAGCGCGAGCGTCTGGTTTGACCAGTGCGCGAGCTCGTCGATGTTCCACTCTTCCGGTACGAGTTCGATCGGCGTATATTGCCCGACTCCGAGTTCGACCGTCTGGGCCATCATCGAACGGACGATATCCGTGACCGACTCGTTCTCGAGAATGCTCGCACGGTCCTTGTACATGACCTTCCGCTGGTCGGCCATGACGTTATCGTAACCGAGAAGCTGTTTACGCGCATCGTAGTTGTTTCCTTCGACGCGTTTCTGAGCCGATTCGACCGCTTTTGAGACCATGCGGCTCTCAATCGGTTGTGTGTCATCCATACCGAGACGTTCCATCATGCTTTGGAGGCTGTCCGTCCCGAAACGACGCATGAGCTCATCTTCGAGTGACAAGTAGAACTGGGATTTACCCGGGTCCCCTTGACGACCTGAACGACCACGGAGCTGATTGTCAATCCGGCGTGACTCGTGACGCTCTGTCCCGATGATGTAGAGACCACCGAGGTCGACGACGCCTTCTCCGAGCTTGATATCCGTACCACGACCGGCCATGTTCGTCGCGATCGTGACCGACCCTTTTTGACCAGCATTCTCGATGATTTCTGCCTCACGCGCGTGGTTTTTCGCGTTCAAGACATCGTGACGAATCTTCTTCTTCGTCAAGAGTTTGCTCAAGTATTCTGAAGTCTCGACGGCGACCGTACCGACAAGAATCGGTTGTCCTGTCGTGTGAACTGAAGAGATCTCTTCGACGACGGCTTTGAACTTCCCTTCCATCGATTTGAAGATGAGGTCCGACTTATCGTCGCGAAGAATCGGTTTGTTCGTCGGGATCGTAACGACTTGCATGTTGTAAATATTACGGAACTCCTCTTCCTCTGTCTTCGCCGTACCGGTCATTCCGGCAAGCTTCTCATACATACGGAAGTAGTTCTGATACGTGATTGTTGCGAGCGTCATCGATTCGCGTTGAATCTCGACGCCTTCTTTTGCCTCGATCGCTTGGTGAAGACCTTCCGAGTAGCGGCGTCCATCCATAACACGCCCTGTGAACTGGTCGATGATCATGACTTGTCCGTCACGCACCATATAGTCGATATCGTGGTGCATGACCGCATTCGCACGAAGCGCGAGCCCAACATGGTGGTTGACCGCGACGTGTTCGATGGCGAACAGGTTATCGATACCGAAGAACTTCTCGGCGAGGTCGACCCCTTGGTCCGTCAAGAGGACTGATTTCGTCTTCACGTCGACCGTGTAATCCTCTTCTTCTTTCAATGTATGGACAAACGCATCCGCACGTGTGTAGAGCTCGGTCGATTTTTGTGCCGATCCCGAGATGATGAGCGGGGTACGCGCCTCATCGACGAGGATCGAGTCGACTTCATCGACGATCGTATAATAGAGCTCACGTTGAACACGGTCTTCCTTATAAAGGACCATATTGTCACGGAGGTAGTCGAATCCGAGCTCGTTGTTCGTCGAGTACGTGATATCACAATTGTAAGCCGCTTGTTTTTCGACGCGGTCCATGTTCGACACGTTGAGACCGACCGAAAGACCGAGAGCGAAATAGAGCGGTTCCATGAGTTCTTTATCTCGTTTTGCCAAATATTCGTTGACCGTTACGACGTGTACGCCACGGCCCGTGAGCGCATTCAAATAGACAGGAAGTGTCGCGACGAGCGTCTTCCCTTCACCTGTTTTCATTTCGGCGATATCACCGTTATGGAGCACATAGCCCCCGATGAGTTGGACCGGGTAATGACGCATCCCGAGCACGCGCTCAGATGCCTCACGACAGACTGCGAACGCCTCTGGCAAGATGTCGTCGAGCGTTTCGTCTTTATCGAGACGGGCTCGGAACTCTTCTGTCTTCGCCTGAAGCTGTTCGTCTGACAATGCTTTGGTTGGTTCGGCGAACGACTCGATCAAGTCGGCCGCTTTCTCTGCTTTTTTCAACACTCGTTTCTGTGGAGCAAATAACTCTTTCAAAAAGTTCGCCATACTCATATCTCCTCTGCATTCACTAAAAAATGCATGTTTTTTCCCTAATGTACAGTTTAACCGAAGTGGTGCCACCTTTCAAGGAAAGGCAAAATGAAACGACCCCCCGAAGCCGGAGGGTCGTGTAAGGTCAAGTTCATTATTCAGGTTCGATCAAGCCGTACTTCCCATCTTTACGACGGTAGACGACGTTCGTGTTGCCCGTTTCTGCGTCAGAGAAGACGAAGAAGCTGTGACCGAGCATGTCCATTTGAAGAATCGCCTCTTCCGTGTCCATCGGTTTCAATGTGAAACGTTTCGTCCGTACGAGTTCGAGTTCTGCCTCGTCCTCATCGTAGACGGCCGATGCATCATCAATTCCTTCGAGGGACTTGAAGTACTCGCCGACGCCACCTTCTTTTCCGCGTCCTTTACGGTTGAGCTTCGTTTTGTGTTTACGGATTTGACGTTCCAATTTATCGACGACGAGGTCGATTGCCGCATACATGTCGAGGTTGATGTCCTCGGCACGGAGCAACAAGTTCGGCATCGGGATCGTCACTTCCACTTTTTGTTTCTCGTTATACACTTTCAAGTTGACGTAAGCCGTCTGTGCATCCGTAGGAGTTGTGAAATACCGAGTCAACTTCTCCAGCTTTTTCTCGACATAGTCTTTGATTGCTGGTGTGACCTCAATGTTTTCGCCGCGAATGTTATAAATCATCTGAACTCCTCCTTAAAATAACCGCTTGAACCATTGATTCGTCAAACGAAACGGAATCTCCTGCTTCGTTTCTAAAAAGAAAGTGGAATCAGGTGGCTCATTAATATTATACCCCGAAATCGCTATATTTGAAAACGTTATCATCAGAAAATAATGACAATTTTGTTCCTAATGTAACATTTCCTAGAACGAGCGAAAGGTATAGAAAGAAAATACCCATTCCACTTATTTTTAAACGCCTTTTTAAATTATATAGACAAAATAAAAAGCCGGCTCCCAAGGGAACCGGCTTCGTGGTCTGAAATTATAATTTTGTAACGTTAGCCGCTTGTGGGCCGCGCTCGCCATCAACGATTTCAAACTCTACTTCTTGACCTTCGTCAAGTGATTTGTAACCTTCAGATTGGATTGCTGAGAAGTGTACGAACACGTCTTTGCCGCCTTCAACTTCGATGAATCCAAAACCTTTTTCTGAGTTAAACCATTTTACTTTACCTACCATGTGTAAATCCATTCCTTTCACCATTGGAGAATACAGAGGTTTGTCCTCTACGGCTAATCTTACCACCTTCTTGGAAGCGTGACAAACAATTTCTCAAATTATTGTAAACGTTTCGTCATTTGGCTTTCATTGGAATTATATTTCCCTACTTTTCATATTGCCTTATTGAATTTACATTTTTTGTGATATATCATTGAAGGGATGATTTAGGTTTGTGCCGTTTGTCTTTAGCCGATCCTGAAAATCTAATACGAGGAGGATGGTGCAGCGTATGCGCTCCTACTATTCTGAGGAAAAATATCGCATCACAAAGCGAACCGTGGCGATTCTCCCTTGCTTTGATATCATGAAGCAGTCACGGATCATTCTCGAGGATGGCACCGAGATTTCAACCCCGCTCCGGCCGTACCAGTTGTTGCAACTATCTTGCCGCCAGTACAACAGCTCGATCGAGGAAAGAATCTTCATCGCCAAACGCGTCGCCGGCGTAAAAGGGAAAGTCCCTGTCGTGATTGAACCGACAACCGGACTCGTCTTCTTCCCGACGAAGTCTCCGAAGCGAGACGATTGTGAATGGTATGCTTGGTCCCATATTCGAGACATACTGAACATCGAGGAAGAGCCAAACGGGCTACTCCTCACAACGAATGGACATCAAATCCAAACGAACGCAACACCGTACGTCCTTCGGAACCAGCTGAAAGCGACAGGCGAACTCGTCGCCCGGTTCCAACAAATGAATGCGGGCCCCGTGCTCGAATCATGACTCACCTTCCGTCGAAAAGACGGAAGGTTTTTTTCTATTGTTCGCTTCATTTTTTTAAAAAGAGGTCGATATTATGGTCGAGGTGACAAACATGCAAATTCAAGCCCAAGCGACCGCTGTCAGTTCGGTCTTACCAGGCATTCAGACGAACCGGACGTATAAGGCCGAACTCGTCAAACAGACCGGCCCCGACTCCGCAATCGTCAAAATCAACGGTGAAGAAGTCGAGGTCACATTCAAAGATGGGCTTCCAAAAACGAACCCGTTCCACGTGACGCTTGCCGAACAGGATGGCATGTTGATGGCAACCGTCATTCCCCAAAAGGAAGAGACGCTTGAATCCGCGCCACCTGATCCCGCGTCGTCAAAGCTTGACGCGAAGATCCAGACGCTCCTCGCTTCCCTTCCACCGGAAGTGCGAAGTGCGGTCAGTCGCCTGCTACAATCCGGACGCTTACCGATGAACGAGGATACGGTGCGCCTGCTCGAAACGGCATTCAAAGGGGACATGCGAGACGTCATCCTTCATTTGAAGACGCTCGACACGCAAGTCCTCCCTCGTGAGATGGCACGGGAGATCGCTGTCCTCTCCTTGAATGAAGCGAGACAACAGCTTACACCACCGGCACAGAACGCCCCGTACCCGCAAAAAGAGCGGTACGTCGAGCTCGTCAACCTATCACGTCCCGTGAGCGAACGCGTCATACCGACACCAGATACGGTCGACCGTACCATCCGCGACCTGCCTGCACCGCCGAAGATGGAGCGTTCTGAACCGATGACGCTCCCTCTCGTCAACGGACGACAGGTCATGGTGAAGGAAGTGACGAGCCATCTCGCGACGGTGACGAACAATTTCCGAAGCGAACAGGCAACGGTGACGAAACAACTCGGACAAGTCGCCGCGTTGATTGAGACGAACCCGCATGCGGCACGCCCTGCCCTCGAGACTGTATCGACCCGTTTGACGCAACTCGTCCAAAAGACGGACGCCCTACTGCATACCGATATCACTCAAGAGAAGCAGCTCGTCACCATGACGGCCAAGCTCGACCTCGCCTTATCTTTACTTGCGACTAAGCCACAAGAAAGTGCGACACTCGTCAAAGAAGTACGGGCGACGTTGAACGACTTCCGATACGCTCCGAACCAAGTGCGCATCGAATATATCCCGCACGGGGCGACACGCGCCGGAGAAATCCCTTCCGTTGCTTCGCTCAAACTCGACTCGACGCTGTCTGGTCGACAGGTCCAGGAAGTGACGCAACGCGTCCAGGCCCAACAACTTGCTCAAACGACCTCTAACGCGCCGGCATCGGCTTTGTCAGTACGAGCGGATACGACGAACCCCGAGGCACAACGACTCGCCTCGTTCTTCCAAGTACAACAGACGCTCAATCGCCTCGATGGTGGTCAGCTCCATCAGCTCTTGTTCGCCCTACCGGCTAAAGTACAAGAGATTGACACCGGCATCCACGTCCATATCCAAAATCGGGAAGCAGGAGACGTCGTCGACTGGGAGAATAGCGTCCTCTACATCCGTTTAGAGACACCGCGCCTCGGAGAAATCGGCGTCAAGCTTGAAGCGAAAGATCGGAACCTCCGACTCACGCTCGAACACGACGATGCGACGGTCGAGCAAATCGCCCGTCCACTTCTTGGAAAGATTGAACAGACGCTCGAGACGATTGGATATAAGAGTGTGACGACCCAGTTCAAACCGCTCACGAAAGCCGAACGTGTCACCGAAGAACCGAAGGCGGCACCGACTATCGGTTATGACTTTAGAATTTAGGAGGTCCCGATGTACCAACGCATGGATTTGACGAAACGTAAGACGGCCGCGGTCGTCCGCTATGACGAGTCGACGGACAAAGCGCCCGTCGTCGTCGCCCGCGGGACCGGTGCCGTCGCGGAAAAGATTTTACAGGAAGCACGTGCCCGAGGCGTGGCGGTCGAGAACGACCATTCCTTGCTCGGACATCTGCTCGACCTTGACTTAGGGGACGCCATCCCACCACAGCTATATGACGTGATGGCAGAAGTGTTGTTGTTAATAGAAGAACTTGATTCAATCAAAGGAGAACAAAGATGAATTCAACCCAGCTATATGAAATGAGACCTGAAGAACTGACGCAGGCGATGTTACACGCGCTCGTTTATCATTACGAACGTGCCCAAGACTCGACGATCGCGGAACGGAATCGCCACCTTCGCCAAGCCCGTGAGCTGTTAGTCAAGCTCCAGCAAGGACTCCATGACGGCGGTGGGATTATCGCGGCACAACTCGATGAGATTTATCTCTACATGGCGAACGCCAGCATCGAAGCGATCATCGATCAGGACAAGCAAAAAATTGCCGAACTACATACGCTCGCAAGCGATCTCGATCAAACGTGGAGTGAAGCGATGGAGCGTGCGAAATTACAACCTGTCCCGACTGGAGGAAACCGCTATGAAAATTACCAATAACGTTCAAGCATTAAAAGCCTATTCATCCCTTTCTCTGAACCAAGCCTCGATGAAAAAGACGATGGATCGTCTCTCGAGTGGGATTCGGATCAACAAGGCGTCTGACGATGCGGCAGGTCTCGCCATCTCCGAGAAGATGCGGATGCGCCTCGACTCGCTCTCGATGGCAGAACGCAACACGCTCGACAGCATCTCGCTCACGCAGACGCTTGAAGGTGGGATGAACGAGACACACGCTCTTCTCCAACGGATGCGCGAACTATCTGTCCAAGCGGCGAACGGGACGCTCAGTGAGGACGACGCCAAAGCTGTCCAGGAAGAAATTAACGCGTTGACTGCCGAAGTGACGCGAATCGCGGAAACGACCGAATTCAACTCGAAGAAAATCATGAACGGAGAATACAAAGAAGGCAAGAGTACGTTATTTTTCCAAATCGGTGCCGGTAATAACGAGGCCGTCATCTTGAACGTCGAAGACATGCGGGCGCACGCGCTCGACATTACGACGACGACAGCAGGTGGTGGGGAACTTCCTGCCGTCAATCACGACAATGATCAGGCGACAGCTTCTGAAACATACTACGCGCTGAGCGTGTTGACGCCAGACAAAGCGGGAGAAGCAATCGCGAAATTTGATGCGGCCATCAACAAAGTGTCGCTCGAACGTTCAAAACTCGGGGCCATCCAAAACCGGCTCGAGGCGAACGTCAGTGTCGTCGCCATCGGTTCTGAGAACTTGACGGCGTCTGAGTCACGAATCCGTGATGCCGATATGGCCCGTGAAATGATGGACTTCGCTCGTCTAAACATCTTGAATCAGTCCGGCATGGCAATGATTGCCCAGTCGAACGCATTGCCGCAAGGCGTGTTACAATTATTGAACTAACCTAAAGAAAGGACGGTTGCCCATATGGACATTCGTCGCATCATGGAGACGCAATCGCTCCTCGGCTCAAGTAAGGCGAAACGCCCCGAAGTCGAACCCGGCGTCTCCTTCCAAAACGTGATCGGTCAAAAGCGCGAAGACCGTGAACATGAACGCTTCCAGCGTCAAATCGCCGCGATTCATGAACAAGGAGAACTGCTCGCCGAGAGTCAGACCGTCGAGGCGCTCGCTGAATACAAACAAATGATTAAAGACTTTATGAAAGAGGCCGTTGACGCGGCACTCCGTCTCGAGGACAAACGTGGATTCAATCGCCGCGGGCGCGCGAAGATTTATAAGGTCGTCGAACAAGTCGACCAAAAGCTCCTCGCGCTGACGGATCAGGTCATCTCGGGAGAGGCCTCTCGCCTCTCCCTTCTCGACCAGGTCGGTGAGATTCGCGGACTGCTCGTCAACGTCTATGTGTGAGGTGTCGAAATGGCAGAACATTTGTTTTTGAAGAAAGTCAAATGTCCGTATTGTTTACAGGAAAGTAAGACGAACCGTGTCTTGTCGCGTCACATTCGTCCGCTCGAAGTCGGGAAGGACGGATACACGACGTATGACGGACCGAACCCGTATTTGTACGAACCGACCGTCTGTGATCACTGTCATCTTGTCTTCCATGATTCGTTCGACAAAGTGCGAAAACACAACCGGGAAGCGCTCGAGACACACTACTTTAATCAAGTGAATGCGGATGTATTGAAAGGTGACCGTACACCTGAACACGTGATTCTATTGTATAAGTTCGCGGTCATGACGGCCCAATTGAGCGGACAAAAACCGTCTGTCGTCGCCATGCTCGGGATGCGGATCGTATGGATGTACCGATTGATTGGGGATGCGGCTTCTGAGAAGGAATGGATGCAGCGAACGCTCGATAAATACAATGAGGTGCAGGAAGCGTATACGGACCCGATTCGGACGGGATTACCGTACGACCAACTTATGCTACGGATTGCCGATTTGTCGGCCGCACTCGACTACTACGAAGATGCGCGTCGCTGGTACGGGATCCTTCTCAGCAGTAAGGAAGTATCAGAGCGAATCCGGAATCAGGCCCGCGATCATTGGGAAGATTTTCGGTTGGAGCATACATAACGAGAAGTGTGGGACTTCGTGTCTCACACTTTTTGCATACAAAAAAATTGCGCTCATCCACTCTCGGACAAACGCAATCGACACGATTGATGGGTGAACCTTCAAACCGAAAAGAGACCACGCGACATGACTCACGTGAAAACCAAAACAAGGCACCCTCATGCCGACTACGCGATGGCGTCTTGCACGATAAGATTTTATAACGCTTATTTTATAATATTACTATAGTTTTTGATCGGGATGCATGTCGGGTATAGTCAAAGCAGATACATACGATAAGGAGGAATCTTTCATGTTTGAAACGCAATATCTCGACACCGTACGTGCCACGTTTAATAGATCAGAAACAACTCGCCGAGCGTGCGCTCGTCCAAGTGAGTGACGAGGACCTGCACAAGACTCTTGCACCCGACACGCTCTCCCTTGCCCTCATCATCCAGCACATGGCGAACAATATGAAGTCGCGCTGGACCGATTTTTTGACGACGGATGGTGAGAAGCCGGACCGTAATCGCGACGCCGAGTTCGAGGACCAGCAACTGTCTCGTGAAGAACTCATGCGGGTGTGGGACGAGCGTTGGCAGCTGTTAGACGACATCTTAGCCGATCTGACACCAGATGACCTTGGGAAGGACGTGATGATTCGAGGGGAAGCGCACTCTGTGATTGACGCGATCGAGCGCCAAATGTCGCATTATGGCTACCATGTTGGGCAGATCGTCTATCTGTCGAAGCTATTTGCCGGAAACGACTGGGACGTCTTATCGATCCCGCTACCACATCAACGGAAGTGAGTTCAAAGGAAGCATGCCAATGATGGATTGACATGCTTCTTTTTCATTTCGTGACATCAATCGTATATTCGTAACGGTCTTCCGCGATTGTGTTGAATTGATTGTTATAGGGACCTTCTACGACAAAGCGCACCTCGGTCAATTCTGCTGGCATTGATTCAACCTGAAAGTGTACGCCACCTTCCTTCCTCACTTTTCCTAAAAATTCACCACCAACATCATCGGAAAGTAAGAAAGCAGCATCAATCTGTTCTCCTGTGTTCGTGACAAGACGTGCTTGATCCGGATAAAAGGTGACAGTATCATCGCTCGTGTTTTCTGCCACCACGCTAAAGGAAACGAGCGTCACTTCCTTTTTATCATCGAACACGGAGCGGAAGTCAGATGCTACTTGAAGCCGCATCGTCTGCACTTTATTGATTTGAAAAATGATTGGACCGATTTTTTCTTCGATGCCTAAATCGCTATCTCTCATGTAGATTTGTCTAACACCAATCTCATCCTCTTCTACCTCAAACTCTTCGGAACCACCAATCCCTTCTGACATTTCTTCATCTTTACTCGATTCATTTCCTTTTGGTGAGGAAGTGGATTCTTCTTCTGTTGTCTGTTCGGTCTGCTCGGTAGTTTCAGAAGTCGTCGCCTCATCCGTTTCCCCGCATCCAATCAGAAATACGAGCGGCAAAGTGAACAACCAATTGCGAACCCTCATGACACGCTCCCTCCTATTCAAATCATCGGACTATGACTTATATTGAATATGTACCCATCAAATTAGAAAAAAACATATCATTTATGATAATTCAAACACTTATTTTCCAATGACCATACAAAAAAGCGTGCCGATATCACTCGGCACGCCTACTTTCATTTTGTTACGTTGATGGTGAATTCGTATCGCTCTTCTGCCACTCTCTCAAACGCTTCGTTCGAAGGTCCATTCGTGAAATATTTTACTTCAGTCAACTCTTCTGGTTTCGCTTTGACGAAGAAGAGAACATTGCCTTCCTTTTTCACCTTCCCTAAAAATTCTCCACCGACGTCATCCGAGAAAAAGAGGTCTGCCTCGACCTGCTCTCCGGAGTTTGTGACAATCGTACCTTGATCGGGATAAAAACGAATCGCATCGTCGATTGTATTTTCTGCAATCACATTCATGGCGACCACCGTCACTTCTTCAGCTCCATCAAATAAATCACGATACACCTCGTTCACCTGCAAGCGTGACGTCTGTACTTTGTTGATTGTGAACTGAATCGGTCCCATCGTCTCCGTGATCGTAAGTGCCTTATTCTTCATGTAGATTTTGTTTGTGCCGAGTTCACTCTCTTGAACGTCTTCATTCCCAGTGGTCGATTCTTCAGCCGCACTTGCTTCCGCCTCTGCCACTTCTTCCATATCCGTGGCCGTCGTCTTCAGTTCATCTGCTTCCCCGCATCCGACAAGCAGTGCGAGCGGCACCGCCACCAGTAAGCCAAATCTTTTCATGTTCATCTCTCCCTTTCCAAAATCTAATTGATGTGGTTAAGACGAATATAACGAATTGACTAACGGTACCGTATTAAGAAAAAGTTCCAGGCAAAATAAAAGTCAAGGTCCGGAATCGAACCTTGACACATATACTTATCCTCTTGATTTCAGCTCTTCTTCCTCATATGGGTCGGGACGCTCCTCGATTGGCATGTCATCCTCGACGTATGCCTCAAGCTTCGGGTCACGTTCTACATACTCATCGTACGCTCCCTCTGGACCATAGACGAAATAACGGCGCTTCCGTGACGATATCGGTTTGGACTCTTTCTCACGCATCTCGTTTCCCTCCTCTTTCCAGAAAAGAAGCAACGGCTACATTGATGTTTACCCGATTATAGCGGAAAACAGACCTGATTTCATCCTCGCTTTTTCTCTGGAACCTTTTTTTTGCATAATGTTCGCATATATTCATACCGATTCAATGAAGGGATGGTACATATGCAATTATTGAAAAAAGGAATCATGCGGAGTCTCATCTGGTCTCTGCTATTCGCGATTCTCGCCCTCTATCAAGGCGTGTCAGGAAATACAGGCGGCGTACACGCCATGCTCGTCTACGCCGGGGTTGCCTTCTTCCTCGGGTTGACGAGTGTCATTTACGAGGTTCGACAATGGTCGTTCAAAAAACAGATTTTCATTCATTGGAGCGTCATGCACGTGACAATCCTGCCACTCCTTTGGTTCGGTGGAGCTAAGCCAATCACCTTGCTTCAAGATGCTACACGTCTCTACTTAAACTTTACGGTAAGTGGTCTCATCTTGTTTACCGTCTCGTATTTCATCATCCGGATGCGTCGCCAAGTCAACGCCTCTTAACACAAAAGCTCGAAGGCATGTGCCTTCGAGCTTTTGTTATGTCTGTTGGTCGAATAGACCGGAAAAGTTGGAATCGACGTCTTCATATGGATCGACGTACGACTTGACCGTCTTCCGTTCCATCCGTGCTGTCCCGAGCGTCATCCCGAGACGCTGGTGTTCGGCTTCAATGAGACGAGCAATCTTTTGACTGTCGTCGACAAGCTGCCGGAGGACCATCTGATCGGCTTTCTCCAAGTCAGGACCGTGCGCCGCGAGCAACTGTTCCCGGTCGTCCAAGAGCTCATGAATTTGTTCCATCCACGTGTCATACGTCGGCTCCTCCGGAACTTTCGCCAGCAACTCTTTTAAGCGCTGTGTCTTTAAGATGATTTCATCGATTGGTCTCATGACTGCTTCGCGAGTTTCATCGCTTCCTTCCACGTGTCACGGAGTTCCGTCGTGAAGTCGAGTACTTCGTCGAGGATGGTCGTATCGTTTTTGACGTTCGCATCGACGAGACGACGCCACATGTAGTCATAGAGCGAGTCTAGGTTTGCCGAGATGGCGATGTCTTTATTCAGTGTGAGACGAAGCTCTTGGAAGATGGCTTGCGTCTTTTGAATGTTGATGTTCTTCAAGTCAGGGTTTCCCTGGTCGATCGCAAGCTTGGCGAGGCGCATGAACTTGAGCGCCCCGTCATAAAGCATAAGCGTCAGTTCCTGTGGATTCGCGGTCGTGACCGCATTGTTTTGATAAGCTGCGTATGGATTGGCTACCATTTAAATTCCTCCTCTTACATGCCTCCGCCTAAAAACTGTTGAAGTGAAGCGGCTTGTGAGTTCGCCTGGTTCATCGCCGTTTCCATCGCGGCGAAGCGACGGTAGTAGGCATTTTCTTTATCGATGAGTAAATCATTGAGTCGTTGGATTCGTGTATCCATCTGCGTCATTTCGCGGCCCATTGAATACGTCGGAGCACCAGCCCCGTCCGCACCGGCGATTCGTGTGATCGTCTCACGTGAATCTTTTGCGGCGTCACGGATTTGAGGAAGAAGTCCCGTCTCTTCATCCGTGAAGAGTTGATACACTTGTTCCGGGTCTTTCTCGATAGCGGCTTTTAACTTCTCTTCATTCAGCTCGATCTTTCCGCCGTTCGTGAAGTCAGAACCAGTGGAGAGACCGATTTGGAACAAGCGAGACATGTCTAAATCATTCGTGCTTGATGTCGCGCCTGACCATTTTGAGCGGAGAGTGTCCATCGTCCCTCGAAGGATTGTGTCTCCTCGGAGCATCCCGCTCATTGCTTTCTCTTCCCACTTCTTGATCTCATCTTCAGACAACTCATCACGCTGTGCTTGCGTGAGCGGTGCGAATGAACGGAAACGCTCTTCGCGTGTCTTCTTGTTCATGAGATCAATCGTCTCATTGTATTTATCGACGAAGCCTTTGATGTTGTCAAAGATTTTTTGAGTGTCTGTGGCAGCGGAGAGAGTGACAGCTCCTTCTGTTTCTAAAAAAGATGACTTTAATGTCAAGGTCATGTTATCAATCGTCGTCGTGTTCGAAGCACGTTCGACTTCAATCCCATTTACTTTGAACTTCGCATTTTGTCCAGTTGGAACAACTGTCCCCATACTAAAGGCAGATTTGAAGTTGGTATCAAATTGAATGGTAGAGGTTGCCCCAGTTTCCTTCGTCGACAAGGAGATTTTTCCGGTAGACGATTCAAAGAAAGCAGAAAGTCCTGTCTCTTTACTATTTAACTGACTCATCAAATCTTGTACCGTTGCGTCCGCACCTAATTCAATCTTTTGATACGTCCCGGCTGTACTAGATTTGTACTGAATTTCAAAGCCAGTCCCAGAGGAGAACGAAGCAGAAACATCTTTTGGAATGACTCCACCAGGATAGTTCGTTGTATTGGTAGCGGTGACTTTGCCAGTCGTCGCGTCATACGCGAAGTCAGCAGCATTTAAAACATTTCCTGCCGCATCTTTTAAGACGACTGTCGAAAAGTCCAAATCTTTCGGAATCGTTAACTCAGTTCCAGCCGTCTCTTGAATGACTCGCTTCTGACCGGCGACAAACCCATTCATATCTGATAATTTTGTTGTACTTGTCAACTTCTGTCCATTACGATCGACAGCATCTAAAATCGTCGTCGCCGAACTGGCCAACTGTGTAACCGAGTCGATCCGAACCGCGCTATTTCCACTTGAAGGTCCGGCGGTCACACTGATTTTTGACTCATCAGATGAACTAGACGTCTTCGCATAGAAGTTTCGGCTGAACATCAAATCGACCGCACTGTTCCGTAAAGTCATGAGGGAGCGGTTTATTTCGCGATACGCATCGCGTTTCCATTCCGTCGTTTGTTTCTTTTGTTCGAGTTTATCGACTGGTGCACGCTCAGCCTGCATCAATTGTTTAATAATCGTATCCGTATCGATTCCACTGGCGAGTCCGCCAAATCGGATTGGTGTCGTCATGAAAATCCTCCTTTATATCCGTTCATCGAAGAGTTGGTTGAACTCCATGAACGCCGCAAAGAAATCGAGGGATTTTTTGCTTGGGATTTCGCGGATCACTTCATTGTTCGTATCCACGATTTGAATATAGTAATCGTTCAATTTTTCATGCTTCATAAATTTTAAGCCAGTACGTTGTTGATCCAGTACTTGATTCGCCTTCTCGACAGCTGCCTCTAACTTGGTAACGTGTTGAGGCGTCGGAAGAATGACGATGCCTTCGTCAGCGAGTTTCGCTTGGTTCGCTTCGACGAACACGTTTTTCGTTTGTTCATATGGCAAGACGGAAGAAGGTAGGTGAAGCCGGACTTCTGAAATGGTCGGGTTCATATGGGTCTACTCCTCTTATAATTGTTCTCATGGACTTTATCGGTAGGAATGAACCTAATTTATAGTGATTTAATCAATTGATTATCGTTTCTCAGATTCAAGAAATTTCACTTGTGCTTGTAGCTCTTCAAATTGTCTTTGTAAATGATTCCTTCTTTTCTTGTCACATGTTATCGCTTCATATGCAATCGATCGCATCGTTAGTAGTAAGTCTTCTAATTCGGCTAATCGCTTTTGTTCAAAAGATATAGCTTCTAATTCTTTTAACAACTTCTCCAATCGGAAAACACCTTCTCTCGTTTTACTTATCGACATGTCAATCAAAAATTGAATGTGAGCCAATGAATTAATGGCTCAGGTCATTCGAATAAATTGGGAATAACTGAAGAGAGGTGACTGATCGATAAAGGAGAGAAACGTCATGGACTGGGAAGGACTATCCGAAGAACAAGTCGCTATTTTGGTCGCTAGTATTTTGGGGGATGGGGAAATTACAAAGTGTTATGCGTATGACAGAAGAAAAAATAATAGTTACCGAGAACATTTTAGTTTAGGTCAGTTGAGTTATCGGGAGTGGAAACAGCGAAAACTGCCAGATTTACTATACTTACGTGGAAATAATCTAGTATCAAGATCCATTCCACTCATGACAAGACTATTTCCTCTTTTTTATCCGAACAATAAAAAGCATATCCCATTCGAATTATTGAAAGACATTTATCACCCGACATGTATACTGACACTGTACTTAGACGACGGTTCACTTCTTCTCAGTAAACGATTTAACCATAAGAAAAAAGAAATTCAATTCACACCACATATCGCTTTCTATTTACAAGCCTTTTCGAAAGAACAATTAGAGCAGCTCGCTGAATGGATGAGAGACCATTACAATATCAACGTTCGTACGTCTGGAACTCCAAGTGGCACTGGCTATTACTTAAAGACGACAAAAGTAACGGATACATTTGATCTCTTAAATTTATTGAAACCTTACCAAACCGAACTACCAAATTTTATGTACAAGTTGTCTTGGGAGAATCGTTTAGACGCTGAGATGAGACATTATAAGCAAACACACTCTGAATATACGATTCGCGTTTCGATTCCTGCAAGACCTTATAGTCATGACGAAATCGAATCACTGATTGAATGGAAACAGCAGGGTGTGACAGACAAGGAGATTGCACAACGCTTGAATCGAACATATTGGTCAGTCGTCTATAAATGGCAAGACGTGAAAAACCGTGAAGCATAAGCTCCACGGTTTTTAGTATAACTTTTAAATAGTCAATTGCTATATTAACGGAGCAATTGAAGTACAGCCTGAGGCTGTTGATTTGCTTGCTGGGACCCATATTTTTCAATATGGCCTAGACTATATCTTCACCCTTTTACAATTTCAATATACTACTAATCACTATTGTAAAGTAGGGGCTGGGCACTTCCCTCGCCGTTTACGAGGTACGGATCTCATAACCATGGACGCTATGTCGGTAGGTCGTTCATCCTAGTCGTTGAACCTTCATCACAGTTTCCTGACAGATGCTCGGCTGCTGATTGTCCAATCCCTTCCTTTTTTCAAACGTTCACGCTCACCGTTTCCAGTCACGTTGTCGTAAGGTGGGCTCTAAGGAGTTCCAGCAATTCACCCAGTTATATTCTTATCCGTTACCAGATAAGACGCCCGTAAATCTTACCGAAGGAGTTGGAGAACCGCTTCCGGTTGAGATTTTGCTTGAGCTAACATCGCTTGCGCAGCTTGGTTGAGAATATTGTTCTTCGTGAAGTTCATCATCTCTTTTGCCATATCTACGTCACGAATACGTGATTCTGCAGCTTGGAGGTTTTCAGCAGATGTACTTAAGTTATTAATCGTGTGTTCAAGACGGTTTTGATTTGCACCTAACTTTGAACGTTCTCCAGAAACTGATTGAATAGCTTCATCCAACTTTGTAATTGCAACCTGTGCACCAGTTTTATTAGATACATCGAGGTCAGCAATATCAAGTCCTGCTGTGTCCATGTCACCTAAAGCTAATTTTACAGTTTGATTTTCATTTGCTCCAATTTGGAACTCAAGAGAATTATCCTGAATTTTGATATCTGCATCGTTAGTTCCGGCAGCTAAATCTGAGTTGAAAGTAAACTCTAATCCTCCGACATTTACTTTTCCAGAAGTATCATTAACTAGAGTAGTAGTACCAACAGTAGTGCTTGTTGAATCAGTGACAGTAAATGTAGCTGACTGCCCTACACTAAACTTGAGTGTTCCTTCACCAGTTGTGTCACCGCTTGAATTTGGAACAGTAAAGTCAAATCCACCGATAGCTACAGTTGTAGCTGATTTTGCTGCTGTAACAGTAGCTAGTTCTTTACCATTCGCATCTTTTAAAAGGTAATCAAGTTGAGTGTTATCTCCACTATTAGTCTGTGCCTCTAAAGTGTAATTACCCATTTCAACCGTTGATCCACCAGTAATTGCAATACTAGTTACATCTGTAGTATCACTAATTTCAGTAAATACTTCATCTGCTCCAGCAGCAACTGTAACAGTGTAAGTGTCTGCTTTTAAATCATCGTTACTTACTTTCACACCAGTTAAACCTGTATTAGCAAAGCTCGATGTAGAATTCGCATTTTTTGCAACACTACCATCTAACAATTTTTTAGTGTTGAACTCTGTTGTGTTAGAAATTCTATCAACTTCCGATTTCAACTGAGAAACCTCTTTTTGAATTTCATTTCGATCAGCATCTGTTGTTGTATCGTTTGACGATTGAACAGATAATTCACGCATCCGTTGAAGGATAGAATGCGTTTCATTTAAGGCGCCTTCAGCAGTTTGAATCAGAGAAATTGCATCTTGTGAGTTTCGTGTCGCTTGATCGAGACCGCGAATTTGACCACGCATTTTTTCAGAGATTGCAAGACCAGCAGCATCATCGCCAGCACGGTTGATGCGAAGACCTGAAGACAATTTCTCCATCGCTTTACCAGTTTGAGTCGTGTTGAACGACATGTTACGGTGTGCGTTCATTGAGTTAAGGTTGTGGTTAATAATCATTGTAATTTCCCTCCATAGGTTTAAAGTTTTTCCGCTCTTCCAAATCCTTTTGTCCGAGCATGCAAGGTTTAGGCCGGCCCCTCACCTTACATTTTTTTGGAACGTTTTATCGTTTCCATACTCTATATCGGAGTGCGTTCCTATCTGTTTAGTCTTTTTCGAAAAAAGTTACACGTTTTGAATAGAAATCTTCAAATTGCATAAAAATAGCCCACTCTCGTCGGCTTTTGATGACCAACTCGAGTGAGCTATTCTAACTTACACTTCCACCTTCATCTGTTCCGTCTCATTCTGCAAACTCTCTGCGACCCGAACGAGCTCTGACATCGCCCCGTTCACCTCACCAAGACTAGCCGCTTGTTGGCTCGCTGCTGACGTCACTTCATTCGCATAACGCGACGCTTCTTCGACCATGCCGACGATGCCTGCCGAGTTTGTCACGACCGAATCGATTTGACCGCGTGACTCATCGAGGAGTGAATCGACCGAATGAACATGGCTGTAAACTTCATTCGCTGAGTTATGAATCGACGCGAACGCACCACCCGCTTTTTCAACTAAACCGACACCTGTCTCCACTTCTGCTTTGACGTTCGCCATCGAAGACGATGTATCGCCAACGAGACGCTTCACGTCTACGATGAGGTCCGTGATCTCTTGAGTCGAGTTCGCTGTTTGTTCTGCGAGCTTTTTCACTTCTGCCGCAACGACAGCGAATCCACGACCATGCTCTCCGGCACGTGCCGCTTCAATCGATGCGTTCAAGGCAAGCAAGTTCGTCTGTGCCGAGATGTCACTGATAACATCCGTGATACGTGAAATCTCGCCTGTCATTTCTGTCAACTGGCTGTTGAGCGTCGATGACTGTTCGACTTTCCCAGCAATCGCATGCATCGCGTTGACGGAAGACGAGGCGAGGCCTTTCCCGCTCTCTGCTTCCTGTTGCATCTCGCTCGCCGAATCAAGCGCCGACGACATCTCTTGACGGATACTCTCCATCGTACGCGCGACCGTTCCAAGCAAGTCCATCGAACTATACGTCGCACTGACATTGTCTTCTAACATCTTATTGAGGGAATCCATCGCAGAACGAATACTTTCGCCCGCCACGTTCCCTTCTTGAACGGAAGCTGCGATTTCCTGTGCCGAACCAGTCAATTGGTCCGCCGTGTAACGCATATTCGTGCCTTGTTCCCGAAGGTGTTCGACCATGTTGTCCATCGACAAGAGTAAACGTCCCATTTCTGAACGATCCGTCGTCTTCTCGTCTGCGAAGTGCACCGTCAAGTCGCCGTTTCCGACTTCGACGGCTTTTTCAGATGCCATTTCGACCGCTTTCAGTGGTCGACGGGCAATCAAGTAGATGACGATGCCGCCGAGTGACGAGATGAGTAACGCCGCGACCGTACCGACGAGCATGACCTGACCTTGTTCCATCTCGAGTTCCGTCAAGAGTAATAGGGTGATGTAGCCAACCGCTCCGCCCGTGATAAAGGATGTGACCAAAATCCACGCGAGCAATTGCGTCGTAAAGTTTTTAAATACTTTCACTGTTTGTTCCTCCTCATTGTGTTCATCACTTACTATATCGTCCATTTTCCAAAGAATGTATAGCGTTTTCAGTTGAACGTTTGGTCAATGAAAAAACGTACCCCGTCAAGGAGTACGTTTCGTCAAAATGCTTCGTCGTCACGTTCGACATGCATCATACGTCGTGGTGTCGTCGCCGCATCAATCGCAAGCGTGATGGCTGCTGCCCAGTGTAGCATCATCCCGACAAATGGGATAAAGCCGAGGACTGAGGCCGCAATTCCGACCGCCGCCCCGTACGAGAATCGATTCAGTCGACTAAACGAAAGAATCAATACGATCACGTGGTACACGAACATGAATCCGAGGGGCGAGTACCCCATACTGATGATAAACAGACCACCGAGAAGTGGGATTCCGAGAAATGCTTCAAACGCCGCGCCGAGCCATTTTAGATTTTTCACCATGTGGTTCACCTCATAATTCGATCATGTAAAACTCATAGCCGCCATTCTCCGCAAAACCGGCACGCTTATAAATATCGAGCGCCGCCTTGTTTTCCGTCTCGACATCGAGCTCGACTTTCGTCCGACCCATGCGGAACAGTTGTTGCACCATCTGTTTCAACATTTTCGTGCCGTAGCCTTTGCCTTGCTCGCCTGCTTTGACCCCAAAGGCATGGATGCTTGCCGCATCATCCCCAATGAGAAGGGCGCGAATCACGCCGATTGGTTTGCCGTCCACTTCACCGATATACGTCACGCGATCTGGCGTGTCGATTTGTTGATAGATGTTTTCCGTCACATCGACCGGGTCACCGAACGCCTCACTGAGCGTCGCGATGATGAGCGGACGGTCGTCTGCTGTCGCCTCACGTAGCGATACCTCGTCCGGCTTCAAGAAGAGCTCCGCCTTTTTCAAGATGAGATTGTATTCCGAGAACTGATACGCCGCCTGAAGATGCTCGAGCACTGCTTTCCCGGAATTTGAATTTCGGTCGATGACGAACGTGAACGCTTCGCAACCGTTCAACTTCGCATCTTGTTTCGCCGTCTCAAGCAGTGCCGTGAAGACACCTTGCTTCCGGTATTCCGGATGGACGAGCGCATTCACTTCATACTCCGTCGGAAGATATGGGAAAAGCATGAGATAGCCGACGAGTGTCTCCTCGTCATATACTGCATAATCGTTTTGCCCGACCGACTCATGCCCGACTTTGACATCGATCTTGTCGTTCGCGTTGACCGCCTGTTCTAACGCCTTGACGTCATCTGTCTGTCTTACTTCTTCTACTGTCCAATTCATTCATATCACCTCATTTGTATTGTAGCACAAAGGAAAAAGCCCGCCGTAGCGAGCAGACTCTTAGTCATTCCGATTATTCTGAAAAAGATACGTCACTTCTCGCATTGTGACCGAGATGACCACAATTATGATCAAGGTGACCCAACTTTCTTGTTTCGGTAAATCAAACACATATACCACAACGATAAACAGAAGGGCTACAATCAATCCCTCCGTATAATCCCGTTTCCTTGTTCGCACACGACCACCCGTTCCTTATAACGTCCGAAACTCTAGCTCAGGAAGGGTCTCGATCAACTCGGTGATCTCGTCCGTATGTGCCTCGGCACCCGGGACGGCCTCGGTCGGTTCGACCCAGAAGAACGTCTTATCGTTCGTTCCGAGGTAGTTGCCGTAGCCGACCTCTGTCGCGAACGTCTCTTCTGTCAACTCACGGTCGATCAAATCCAGGTGGAACAACAGTTGGTCGTCCCCGCCCTCGACGTTATAGTATAAATCGAACGTGCCGTAGCTCTTCGTGTCCCCGATGTCGACGACGTCCTGCGCCTTCTCGATATAGACGTCACCCCGCTCGATCGCCGAGACAATCTTCGACGGCAAAATGATCTCGTAACCGAGCTCACGGTCACGGATCGTCTGAGTCGTGTCCTCTGTCCGCCCCCGGGACGAGACGACACCGACCGTCGCCACCAACGCACCGGTCACACCGACCGCGAGCGCCCACTTCATCGATTTGTTCACAAGAACCACTCCCTATTTGTTGATGTCTTCACTTGATTATCCCACAAGTTGATAACTTTTCATTAAATATTCTGAAAAAATGTTTCCCCTTACATTGACGAGTGTCCACCAATCCCATACGATGGTAATAACGTACTATAGAAAAGAGGAACTGACATGTCTAACGAAACTACTTTGACGCGCGCCCAGCTCGACGCACTCCTGAAAAACGTCTTCGCCCTTCAAATCCCGGTCATCGAGAAATTCATGACGGATTTGTTTAAACAATACGTCTCGACAGCATCTACGTTCAAGCAAGATATGGACACGATGAAAGCATCTGACTGGCACAAGCATTTCTTCGGTCAAAAAGTGATGCCGCACCTCTTCATTGAGAACCTCGGCTTCGGCGCATCGTTCCGCCACCAAGGTCAAGAGAAGGTCGTCAGCATCCCCGAGAACATGACGGTCGTCAAACCGGACTCGGACGCACAAATCAAAGAGATTTTAGAGAATCTCGATCAGACGCTCGCATCGATGGACGGCGTCAAAAACAAAGGGCTCGTCAAGAAATTTTATAAAGAAACACTTGAACTCATCTGCCAACTCGGTAGCCGTACCGGTATGATGGATGACTTCTACGATAAAGTCAAAGGCAGTTTGACAACAAGTTGATGACCATCCCCTCGCTTATAATGAACGAGGGGATTTTTCATGTCTCTTTTCGAATTGCTGATTCTCCTCACAAAAAAACGGACAGCTTTCAGCCATCCGTCTCGTCATTCACCCTCTGTCATGACCGTAGTTCGAGCGCGGCGATTCGCTCCATCCGCTCGAGGATTGGCTTCGCCTGGTCGATATACGCCTTCACTTCAGCAAGCGACAACGACGCCGCATGCGCATCCTCACTCCGCCACACTTCATATACGAAAACCGTGTCTGCCTCGTCAAGCGACACGTGGACCCGATACGATTCACAGTCCGAAGTCGCCTCCATCTCACGCGCTGCTTCCGATAAAATCGCCACGAGTCTGTCGCGTTGCCCCGCTTTCGTGACGAGCTTGCCAATCAGTGCGTACATTCTCCATCTTCCCCTTTCTCTTGCATCGACTCATTCCACTTTCCATGTCAGATTTCCTGCCTTGACGGCTCACATGCCTTGAAGGTTTGCTATACTTAAAGAAAATGGAAAGGGGGCACCCCGTATGCAGCGTACACCCATGCCTTCCCCGACACCGGAGGAAGTGCAGCGCTTAAGGCGCGAACATAATCCGATCAAGGCATCCGAACTGTTTGCGAAAGTCGTCCTCTTACTGCTCGGCTCCCTCGTCTTCGCGGTCGGTTTGGAGGCCTTCCTCGTTCCGAACCAAATCATCGACGGAGGAATCGTCGGCGTCTCGATTATCGTCTCGTATTTGACCGAGACGAAACTCGCAATCTGGCTCGTCCTCTTCAACTTGCCGTTCATCTATTTTGGGTATCGACAAATCGGGAAGACGTTCGCCGTCGTCACATTGACGGCAATCTTGCTCATGTCGGCCTTCACCATCGTCCTTCATGACATCAAGCCATTCACCGACGACCTCTTGTTGTCGACCGTTTTCGGTGGCTTTTTACTCGGGGCCGGGATCGGGCTCGTCATCCGTGCAGGAGGTTCACTCGATGGGACAGAGATTCTTGCCGTCTCTTTTACGAACCGCTTACCGTTCTCGGTCGGTGAAATCGTCATGTTCTTCAACATCTTCATTCTCGGGACAGCCGGTTTCGTCTTCAGCTGGGACCGGGCCATGTACTCGCTCCTCACGTATTTTATCGCTTTTAAAACAATCGATGTCGTCTTGGAAGGGATTGATCAGTCGAAAGCGGCGTGGATCATCACGACGGCACCTGAAGAAATCGGCCAAGCGATTATGGACCGGCTCGGTCGGGGCGTGACGTATCTGCATGGAGAAGGTGCCTATACCGGAGACGGAAAGAAAGTCGTCTTCACCGTCATCAGCCGACTCGAGGAGACGAAGCTGAAAGATATCCTCGATGACTATGACGAGAAAGCTTTTCTTGCTATCGGTAACATTCACGACGTCCGAGGCGGACAGTTCAAGAAAAAGAATATTCACTAAACGTGAAATCCCCTATAACCGCTGGACATGATTTGCCAACGGTTATAGGGGATTTTTTAGGCGAACCTTACCTGATCTCGACCACTTCGCTTCGCTACATACAAGGCTTCATCCGCACGTTCGAACACGACCATACTCGATTCATGTCTTGCGACGGCTGCACCAATCGAGATGGTCATCGGAATGACCTCTCCTTGACATTCAAACATCGTGTGACGCACGGTCTGAACAAGCTCTTCCGCCACTTCTTTCGCATCCTCACTTCCCTCAATCACAAGCAAGAATTCTTCTCCACCGTATCTTCCGACAAATCCTGACGGGGGGCAATTCCGTTCTAACGTCTGTCCAATATGACGAAGCGCCGCATCGCCGGCCAAATGCCCATATGTATCATTCAACTGTTTAAAATGATCGACATCGATAACAAGTAGCGTCCAAGGTTTGCCGGACATCTCTAAGTCATTCATCTGTTCGAGTGTTCGGTACCGATTCGGCAGTCCCGTCAATTCATCAATGGTCGCCCGGTGTGTATGTAAAAGGAACATCCATAGATGGGTCTCAAGCTTTTTCGCCGCCCAATAACAGAGCCAGGCACCAAGCGATAACATGAGAAAGTAAGGGACAAACACGTTAAAAAATACACCTGTCCCGACACTACCCGTCACCTGGATCAAAACGAGTAACGCACCAAATCCGATGTAGACGGCGTATCCTTTCACCCGATTAATGAGCACGCGGGAAACCACTAAAGAAAATAAGAAAAAGACGATAAACATGAGAATGGCGTCAACGAACGGGGCACTCATCCCATGGATTGTCATACGTCCGATAAAGATAAGTCCGAGCGTGACAATCGCCCCGAATGGCCCAGCGTAGGTCGCTGATAGCGCAATCGGGATGAGGCGGAGATCAATACGTGCCTCACCGAGTTCGATGGCATTGATCGTCAGGAGAATCGCCGTCAGTCCATTCGACACCCCGAACCAAAATCGGACAAATAATGGAGAAGTTCGTTGAATCGGCAAGACCGTCCGCATCACATAGAATGTAAGCGACATGAATAAAAAGATGAGACTAATGTTGATGACAAATTGATTAATAACCGCTCCCACCAATTCTCCTCCTTCCCTTCCCGTTTCTATCCTATCCCAACTCATCAAGAAATGTCATTCACCACTTATCGATTTCATCAAAAAAGTCGAAAGCTCACGCTTCCGACTGCTTGTTAATCATTTGCTTCATCAAGTTAGCGCTGTTTCTTGCCGACTCGTTCTCTTCCTGCATTTGAACGTAGACTTCATGACGGTGAATATCGATATGACGCGGGGCATCGATGCCGAGCTTCACTTGGTCACCTTCGATCGCGAGCACCGTGAGCGTCACATCGTCCCCGATATGGATCGCCTCACCTTGCTTCCGTTTCAATACGAGCATCAGCGCACCTCCGTTTTCGTTCCGCCGAGCGGATAGCGTGCCGGAAAGGCGTCGTCTAGGATGACCTGTTTCCCGCGACGTTCTTTCGTCTCGATGACGATCGGTGCCTTCAAATTGAGCGTCGACGACTCGAACGGCTCACGAAGCGTGACGACGGAGTAGACCGATACGTGTTCCGCTTCTTCGATTCCAAGTTGGTCTTTCGCACCATCTGACAACTCGAACGCATAGTCCGACTTATGCCAGAACGGATTCGTCACGACGAACGCGCAAGCCTGTTCCTCAATCGATTGAAGCGACCAGAACGGCAATTCTTCACCATACGGAATCAAGACGAACGTCTTCGAATCCGGGAATCCCGGAATCTCACTGACGAACGTGATCGTCTCCGCTTCATTTATTTCAACCTTGCCAAAGTAATCTGTTTCAATGAACATGGATTGTCCTCACTTTCAACGCGTTTCATCATACATCCCACCGACCGGCCATATCTCGAGTGACGCCTGTTGACGGAGCGAGATGTCCGTCGTCCATGGCGTAAATGAGATATCCGTCGGTGTAAGGGATACATCAATTTGGGGTGGTGTGATATTCCACTCGATTTTCACATCCGCCGGCGTATACGTCAACTTGACACGGTCAATCGATTTCGGCATATAACCCATCTCGACGATTGGGTATGGGTCGTTCACCTTTTCCGCTGCCATCGATGGGATCGGATTCCCGTTCTCGATGCGCATGAGGCGGTCCCCGTCCCGGGCGATGTTCGCCATCGCCTCACGGGCACCTTGCTCTCCCATCTGACCGAGATATTTCCCGAGTTCAAGCGCACCTTTCAAGTTGCTCTCGCTTCTCGCCACCGATGAATCGACCTCGAGCTTCCCCGGTATCGTCTGTTGCGTCATTTCGGCTTTCCCTTGCTGGATAGAAAGATCAGTACGCCCTTGACGCATCTCGAGCACGGGACGATTAGAAGTCATCTGGATTGCGGCATGTGTCTGCCGCATCTCAAGTCTTGCGAGATTCATAATCGCTTACCGGAGAAAGTCGAGGAGCGTCGGTTGGATGATGCGGGCACCTGCAGAGAGTGCTGCACGGTGGACCGTCTCATGTGACTTCAGTTCCATGATGACTTTCTCCACATCGATATCTTCGTTGTCGGACATAATCGTTTTTGCAATGATTTCATGATCCTGCAAGCGATTATCTACAAGTTCCAAACGGTTCGCCCGGGCACCGAGTTCGGCGCGTTCTGTGATTAAGCTCTGACCGAGTGTGTCGAGCGTGTCGAGTTCCGCCGACAGGTCGGCGCCGCCTGTCGCTGGATCATTCAACATCGTCGTCAATTTGTGAAGACCTTCGAAAAGCTCTTTCCCAAAGATTGTCTCCGGTTGCATATTCACTTGCACTTTGATACCTTTTGACACCTCGAATTCAATTTTTCCAGTCGTTGTCGGGGCTCCCGCAACGTCCGTATAAATCGTATTCACGTCTGCTGTAGCACTCGAATCAGCAAGGTACGCTTTAAGATTATCGATATCGATCAACGGTTGGTCTGTTTTCGTTCCGTTATAAATATACTTCTCGCCCGCTTTCGAATTTGCGAGGGAGCCGATATGTTCAATCAATTGGTCGACCTCACTCTTGATGATGGCGCGTTGCGAAGATTCATACGTATCGTTCGCGGCTTGCGTCGTCAATTCACGAATCCGTTTGACGGCTTCCGTCACTTCGTTTAGCGTCGAGTCCGTCAAGTCCATCCAACTTGTCGCCTCACTGACGTTACGGCGGAATTGATCGACTTCACGCACCTCCGTCCGGTACCGGATCCCTTGCATCGCGACGACCGGGTCCTCTGATGCTTTTTGAATCCGTTTCCCGCTGATGAATTGTTCCTGGACGCGAGCGAGTGTGTTGTAGCTACTTGATAAATGCTTCAAGTTCGTCTGTGTGAGCATTGTCTGTGTGACACGCATCAGTCATTACCTCCCTACGACACCCATGCCGTTAATGATTTTGTCGAGCATCTCGTCGACGGCCGTGATGTTACGTGCCGCCGCGTTATAAGCGTGTTGATATTGAATCATCATCGTCATCTCTTCGTCGAGCGAGACTCCGCTGACCGATAATCGACGTTGGTCCGAACTACTTAAGAGAGCGAATGTACTCTTTGCCAAGTTCGCGTTTTGGCTAGCCTCGACCGCCATGTTTCCGATGACATTTTGATAGTATTTGCCAATCGAGGTCGAGGTCGTAACCGAACCCGCAAAGTTAAGCGCACTTTCTTTCAATTGCGCAAGTTCAAGAGCGCCACTTCCATCCCCGATGTTTCCATCTTTTGATGCGGCAATCAAATCTAAGTTCTTCATGAAATCATCGTTTACAGTAATCGTCGAAGCGCTCGTCATCCCTACGAAAAAGTCAGTTCGACCTGCAACCCCATCTGCATCTTTATTTGTGCCATGAGCCGTATTAAATGCTGAAGCGAAAACATTCGCCATTTCATCCAGATCTGCGAGCATTTTCGTGAAGGAGCCATCATGGGCTTCTGTGCCTGTAGACGTACCATACATATCGACAAGTGCTTTCCACTTCCCGTTCGGCAAGTCATTAAATGTAAGCGTAGATGTTCCCCCAGCGGCATTCGTTAGCGTCATATCTTCAATCTTACCGACCCCACTTGTTAAACTGTCGACAAGTTTCACTTCAGTGCCACCAATATTAACGCGAATATCAACTCGCCCTTCAGCAACACGTTGCGAGTTACCGCGTGTCTCTCCGTTCAAATAATCAACGGGTACGCGCTCGAACTCGATATATTGGGACAACTCATCCATATAGCGGTCACGTTCGTCATATAATTCGTTCGGTAAGACACCTAGTGGCTCCGCGTCTCCGATTTGACGGTTGACGTCATTGATTTTTGTCAACAAGTCGTTGATTTTTTTCGTGACGACGCCCGTTTCCGTCTTTAAGTCATCCTGTACTTTTGATAATGAAGACGACATATAGTTAAATGTTTGAGCCAATGTCAGTGCCCGCTGTCGGACGACGCTTCGCGCACCTGTATCGTCCGGGTTGACCGATAAATCTTGGAGTGACGCCCAAAACATGTCAAGTGACTTGGCGAGTCCGTTCTCTGAAGGTTCGTTGATGATGTCTTCCATCCGGCCGAATGCTGCTTCTTTCGTCGCATAGAATGCGTTCTTCACCGACTCGTCACGATACTGTTGGTCAATCATGAGATCGCGAATCCGGGCGAGTGTCTCCCCGCGTACCCCGGTCCCGAATTGTCCGGCTTTCGCCCCCCCGAAATTGACCGAGAGCTGCTCGGTCATCCCGAGTGTGAGCCGTTGGCGTGAATAGCCAGGGTTCGAGGCGTTCGCCACGTTATTCCCGGTCGCCTGAAGCGCCCATTGGTGTGTCGAGAGACTGCGGCGCGCCGTCTCTAATCCCATAAATGTTGAACCCATTCCACTTCCTCCTTAAACGTCACGGCTGAACGAGCGTGTTTCAAACGCTTGTTGTCCGTATGTGAAATCATCTGCTTCCGGCATGATCATGTCCAAATGCCAGGTAATATAACGAAGCGATTGTTCGAGCAGTGTCGCGTTCAATTCGTTCTGTCGCTTCAACTCGAACAAGACCGGTCTCAATTCCTCTATCTCTTCATCGTCCAATTCATACGTCCCTTGAAGTCGTTCCGCTTCTTTTTGTGAAATTTGTCGGACGAGTTTCGCTTCTTCTTTGACGAGTGTACTAAATGCCGCCATGTCGTTCTCAATGAGTTGCTGTTCTTTTGCGTAGGCCAATTCGAGTAAACGTTTATGTAATGTGAGCATGAGTCTCTCCTTTTTTCAAAAAAAGAGCCGACTAAAGAAAGGGGTGCCCCTTATTTAGTCAGCTTCCGTGCCGTGTTATTTAGTGCGAAGGCCTCAAACGGACCTCGCTTCCATTCATCCTTGTAGAAAGCGTTTAGCGATGTCGCGCGCGTCCCGTGAATACGTGCCCGCATCAATCTCTGCTTTCAAAGCATCGATTTTAGCGAGACGGTCCGGATGTTTCACCGGTTCTTCAAACCGGGCGCGGGCTTCCGCCGAAATTGACAATTGGTCCGTTTGGCTAGATGGCGCGGGCTTCGGCTCGACTTGCGTTTTCTTTTCATAAGTGTTTGGTAAATGTACCCACTTGGCTGAATCGATGCGCATGCGTCTTCCCCCTCTTCATGATGTTAATCCAAACGATAAGTGCGGATACTTGATTGTTTCGTCAAGCTATCCTGTAGACTGGACAGTTCCTTCTGCATATCTCTCTGGCAGTTCGAACAAACTTTCCCTTCGTTCGTCGGTTGACCACAACGAACGCAGCGGATCGCAAGCGCCGGATTGTCCTTGATAATCAAGCGTCCTTCATGGATATATCGCGTGATATCAAGTTCAGATACACCTGTCGCTTCGACGAGGGCTCCGATGGTCGTTTGTTTGTTGGCTGGCTCACGAATGAAGTCGCGGACTTTCAAAAAGTTTTGGAAGTCAACCTCACTACATGATGGACAGTACGGTGAACGGCTCTGTTTCATAAATAAGCGTCCACACATTTGGCAAGTTGCTGCATCCATTGGTTTCACCTCTGCTCTTTATATCGGACGCGATTTCGATTTGTTTAGCGCCCGAAATAAGCAAATCGCAGAAACTTCTGTCGCACCTGCCTGACGTAACGAAAATGCCGCCTGATGAAGCGTTGTCCCCGTCGTATAGACGTCGTCTACAAGCATGATTTTCCCACATTTCACTGAAGTCGGTACAGTGAAAGGATTCGTTCGGTGTCGTCTTCCTTTTTTCCCGAGTTCACGTTGACTTGAAACCTCTGATTTTTCGAGAAGTTGTCGCGTCGGACCGATGTATCGGGCCAGCACCTCTGCCTGATTGAAGCGACGCGTCTGAAGTCGCTCTTCACTCAGCGGAATCGGAACGTAGGTTACACCCGGTGTACGTAATGAGCGTAATGTCGGCGCCACTGATGCTGCAATCACGACATCTCCGCTGAATTTGAAACGGTGCAGCCAGTCAATCCCCGCCTCATCATATGCGTACAGACAACGAACGGTCAAATCTAATCCGAGCGCAAGCCAACGGATACAGTCCGCACACGTCTCACCGTTTTCATTCGGTTGACCGCAACGTGGGCAACCTGTCCCGAGCGGCGTGAGTTTCGTCTCACAAGCCGGGCACACCCAGTCCTTCCGCCAAAGTGTAGCTGGCGTCCACGGGACCTTCATCGGCTCGTGACAAAGAAGACACTTCATCGCCGATTCGCCTCCTTAATTGCCCGGATGGCTTGATCTTGACGGAACGTGCGCTCCTCGTAAAAGAAACAGACCTCTCCTGTCGGTGCGTCCGGTTTTCGCCCCGCCCGTCCTGCCATTTGAATGAGTCCGCGTGTCGTAAAGAGCCGATGCTCGCTCTCAATCACCGCGACCTGCACGTCCCGCACCGTCATCCCCCGCTCCCAGATCGAGGTCGCGAGGACCACACCTTTCGTCTCTTGAAGCCAATCGAGCGCCTCGAGCCGTTCCTCCGTGTCAGCGGATACGGTGCGGCATGTCATTCCCGTTTCTCGTAACTGCGCTTCATAGCGTTCGAGGTCCGGCTTCGTCGGGACGAACAAGAGACGCGGTTTGGATTTATGTCGCTGACAAAAGTCTAGAATGCGTTCATCCGATTGCTTGACGAGAGTCGGGACAGGCAAATCAAACCCGTGATAACGCCGAGAGAGATGAATCGTCGGAAATGTCTTTTGCCACATGGTCGGGGTCGCCGTAATGAACAAGAAGACACCTCTCCCGGCCCGTCGTATCGTATTCCACAAGGCCACGTCAAAGGCAAACGGGAAGGCATCGGATTCATCGACGAGCACATAGTCGAATACGTGACGTAGATTCATGAGTAACGGCGTGGTCGCCACGGTGATCATTCCGATGGATGCTTTCTCCCCGCCCCCGTATCTTCTCGTGACAGGGACAGTGAACGCATGTTCTAATCGTTCTACCCATTCAATGGCAACGTCCCGCCGAGGTGACACGATCAATACCCGCTTCCCTTCATTGACGACCCGCTCGATCACCGGGAACGTCATCTCCGTCTTCCCGGCCCCGCATACCGCATGCACGAGTCCCGTCTTTCGTTCATCCCACCACGTGAGCAGTTGACTAGCGACACGCGTTTGGGCAGGGGCGAGCTCGAACGGCATCGTCAATTCGGTCGTTTCAGCCGGGGTCGCGATGTCTCGTTCTTCTAGATAATCACAACGACAGACACGCCCGAGATAAAGACAATTTCGACAATAGGCACAGCGCCCATGATGACAGGTGAACGTCCGGACGTTCGTGCTGAGACAGCGTTGGCAAATGCCGAAGCGGATGGCCCGTTTTCCCGTTGATGCAACGATGAGTTCTCCCATAACCGAACTCCTTTTTGACCTCACGTTACCAAAATGGATACGTGAATGCGACTCGACTTATATAGCACAACTTATCTCCTTCACACAAATAGGACCCGACAAAAAAGTCAGGTCCCATCTGTTATTTCTGTTTGTAGAACATGATCGCCTCGTACGGACGAAGGGACAATGTCGTCCCGTCGAGCTCAGGCACGTCGTAGTTGTGACTGACGACGTTCACCCGCTCGAACCCTTCCGGAATCGTGTACGTCGTTTCGGTTCCATAGAAGTTTGCGACGACGAGGAGTTCCTCGCGGTCGATCTTCCGTGTATATGCCCAAACGTCTAACGAATCAGGTGTGAGGAGCGTGTAGTCCCCGTCCGTCAAGACGTCAAGTTCTTTTCGTAACGCAATCAAATTCTTGTAGTGGTAGAACACCGAATTTTTATCATGTAATGCCGCTTCGACGTTCACGTCTTTATAGTTCGGCGCCACGTTGATCCACGGGGTACCATTCGTGAAGCCGGCATGCGTCGTCGCATCCCACTGCATCGGCGTCCGCGAGTTGTCGCGTGACTTCTGTTTGATGGCAGCCATCATGTCTTCATGTGACACGCCTTCCTCACGCTTCAATTTATAGTTATTGAGCGTCTCGATGTCCCGATACTCGTCAAGCGAGTCAAAGCCAGGATTCGTCATCCCGATCTCTTCTCCTTGATAGATGTATGGCGTCCCTTGGAGTCCGTGAAGTACCGTAGCGAGCATTTTGGCACTCTCGATACGGTGATTCGTGTCGTTCCCGAAACGGCTGACGACGCGTGGTTGGTCGTGGTTACACCAGAAGATGGCGTTCCACCCTTTTCCGTGCATCCCGCGTTGCCATGTCGACATGATGTCTTTCAACTGAATGAAATCAAACGGTGCCGCGACGAACTTCTCACCGTTCGGATAATCGACTTTCAAGTGGTGGAAGCTGAACGTCATGCTGAGCTCGTTCTCGTCCGGGTTTGAATACCGTACACAGTGATCGAGCGTCGTCGACGACATCTCCCCGACCGTGATGACGTCATGACCGTCAAACACTTCACGGTTCATCTCTTTCAAATATTCGTGGATGCGTGGGCCGTCCGTATAGAACTTCCGCCCATCCGACTCGTCTTCCGGGAAGTCCTGTTCTTTTGAAATCAGGTTGATGACGTCGAGACGGAATCCTTTGATTCCTTTTTCGCGCCAAAAACGCATCATCTCATAGACGTCCTCGCGCATCTGTTCGTTCTCCCAATTTAAGTCGGCTTGTGTCACATCGAACAAGTGGAGATAGTATTGTCCGCTCTTTTCATCATATTCCCACGCGTTCCCACCGAACTTCGACTCCCAGTTCGTCGGTTCATCGCGCCAAATATAATAGTCTCGGTACCGTTCGTCTCCCGACAATGATTTTTGGAACCAAACATGTTCGGTCGACGAGTGATTGACGACGATGTCCATCATGAGACCGATGCCCCGCGCCTCCGCCTCACGGATCAGTTCGTCGAGGTCTTCCATCGTTCCGTACGACGGGTCAACGGCATAGTAATCACTTACGTCATAGCCGTTATCGTGTTGAGGTGACTGATAGACAGGCGTCATCCAAATGTATTCGATGCCGAGCTCTGCCAAGTAATCTAGCTTTGCCGTCACCCCTTTAATCGATCCGGTCGCATTCCCTTCCGGACTGTAAAAGCTTTTCGGGTAAATTTGATAGACGACTGATTTGCGCCAATTTTTCTGTGTCATAGACGACATCTCCTTTTGTAAGAGTTTTCATTTCAATAAGAAAGAGGGAAGAACTGCCGTCCCTCCCTCCCGAATCATTTCTTATGCGACTTTATTTTCTTCGATTTCACCCTTCTTCATGTAGCGTTTCGACAAGACGAACGTGAGCGCGAACGGTACGATGATCGCGATGAACATGCCGACGATGAAGAGGATGATTTTATCTGTGAAGATCGAGAGGAATCCTGGGAGTCCCCCAACACCGATGGCGATCGCTTGAACGTCATTCAATGTGATGAAGATTGCCGCGATTGCCGACCCGATCATCGCTGAGTAGAACGGGAATTTATTCGGCAAGTTGACCCCGAACATGGCCGGCTCTGTGATACCGAAGTATGCAGAGATCGCTGAAGTCGATGCCATACTCTTTTGTTTCGCATTGTGCTTGTAAACGAAGAACATGGCGAGTGCGGCAGAACCTTGCGCGATGTTTGAGAGGGCGATCATCGGCCAGATGAATGTACCGCCTGTATCCGCGATCAACTGAAGGTCGATGGCGATGAATAAGTGGTGCATCCCTGTGACAACGAGCGGTGCGTAGAACAACCCGAAGAGGAGTGCCCCGACGACCGGTACGGCTTCAAACGTGTTGACAAGTCCTGTTGCGATCAAGTTACCGATTCCACGAGTGATTGGTCCAACGATTGCGAGTGCGAGGAATCCAGTGACGACGATTGTCGTGATCGGAACGACCAAGAGCTGAATCGCGTTCGGCACACGTTTTTTCAAGAACATCTCGATTTGACTCAAAATATATGCAGCGGCGAGGACCGGCAAGATTTGACCTTGGTAGCCGACTTTCTCAATTTCGAAAAGTCCTAGGATATCAAACGTTGGTACTTCGCCTTCAAGTGCTGCTGTCCCGTAGCCCCATGCGTTCAAGAGGTCCGGGTGAACGAGCAAGAGACCCATGACGATCCCGAGTACTTCGCTACCACCGAATCGTTTCGTCGCCGACCATCCGACGAGTGCCGGTAAGAAGACGAATGACGTATTCGCCATCATGTTGATGAGATCCCAAAGTCCTTGTAAGTTCGGATATGCCTCGATGAGCGTCTGTCCGTCGATGAAGAGACCTTCTGAAGCGAGTAGGTTGTTGATCCCCATGAGGAGACCGGCTACGATGATGGCTGGAATGATTGGCATAAAGACGTCAGAGAAGACTTTGACGAGTTTTTGAAGCGGATTCATTTTCTTGCCACCTGCAGATTTGACCTCGGCGACCGTTGCCGCCTCAAGACCGGCGAGCTTGATAAATTCAGCATAGACGCGATCGACATCACCGGCTCCGATGACGATTTGATACACGCCAGAGTTCTCGAACGCCCCTTTGACGAGATCGATTTCTTTCACACGTGCCTCATCGACTTTCGACTGGTCTTTGAGGGAGAGACGAAGACGTGTCACACAGTGAGCTGCCTTGTCTACATTATCTTTGCCACCGATTGCTTCTAAAATGTCAGCGGCAATTTGACGATAGTCTGCCTTCATGTTCATAATCCTCCTTTGTTTGAAAACTGCTTATGAAAACGGTTACTTATGATTACAAACAAAGTATAACTTATCTATATAAGTTGAGTCAACAACTTATCTATATAAGTTTTGATGAACGTCATTCGACAAATATACAGGTGAAAAATTCCCTTGCTCACACTCGTTCAAACAAAAAACCTCCTTCTATTCGAAAGAGGTTTACCGACGGGCGACATCACTGAACTGGAACTTGTCCAATCGGTGGCGCGACTCCGTATATTCAAATTGTTGCCCTTCATATAAGAACGTATCGTTCGTGATGACGATGACGTATTCATAGTCATGCAAGTCGAGTCGCTCCCGGTCAAGTTCCGTCACGTCCTCGGCCGCAATCTTCCGTTTGGCATAACTGATTTGTTGATCGAGTTCCCGTTCGATGTATCCATAAATGGAACGGGCTGCAATCTCTTCTGTCAATCCCGGAACGAGGTCTTTGACAAAATAATTGATGTCTAAGATCACGTTCTCCCCATCAAAGTTTCGGACCCGTTCAATGCGAAACACGTGGGTCCCCGGTGTCAGGTTCATTCGTTCGGCGAGCCAGGGCGGGGCCTCCATCTCTTCGAACGAGGCGACGTGGGTTTGGATGGAACGACCTAGCATACTTGCATAGATTTCCGAGAAACTGACGATACCGTTGAATTGAAACTCGATTTGATCCCGCTTCAACACGAATACGCCTTTCCCGTGATGCTTCCTTACGTACCCGTTCTCCTGCAACAGGTCGAGTGCCTTTCGGACTGTCCCCCGACTGGCTTCGAATTGATACATCAACTCTGTCTCAGATGGGAGTTTTGAGTCTGCCGGTCTCGTGCCGTTACGCATTTCTTCTGCCAGACGCTCAAATATTTGGCGATATTTCGCCATCACATTCCCTCCTCCATTGAAAAAGACGACCTTAGACGGTCGTCTCTATTACCATTCGCGACGATACCAAGTGATGCCGATTGCACCAGGTCCAAGGTGCGTCCCGATGACGGGACCGAAATGGCTTCCCGAGATGTGTGCTTTCGGGAACTTCTGTTTCATCGAAGCGATCTCTTCCGCCTGACGTTCCGGACAATTGGCGTGAATGATGCCGATGCAGTAGCCTTCGCCGTCCCCGGCAATCGATTCGTCCATCATCTCTTCGATTCGGCGTACAGCCTTCTTGTATGTCCGAATCTTCTCGAACGGGACGATCAATTTATCCTGGAAATGAAGGACCGGCTTGATTTGCAAGAACGATCCGACGAGCGCTTGCGCCGCGCTCAACCGTCCACCACGCTGTAAATGATCGAGGTCATCTACGACAAAGTATGCGCGAATCGAATCACGAACCGTCTCGAGTCGCGCGATGATTTCTTCCGGTGTCGCACCATTGTCACAGAGGTGCAATGCCTCTTCGACAAGAAACGCTTGCGGCATACATGAAATCTCCGAATCAAACGCATGAACGGTTACATCTACCATATTATTTATCGCAATCATCGCCTGGTACGTTCCGCTAATGCCACTCGAGAGTGTGATGGCGATCACGTCCGTCACATCATCCGACAAGTTCTCGATCAACTCGACCGTCTCACCGATGACCGGCTGCGACGTCGTCGGTAAATTGCCCGCCTCGATACGCTCATAAAACGCCTCGGTCGACATATCAATCGACTCACGGTACGACGCGCCATCGAAGATGACACTGAGTGGTGCGACATGGACGTCATGTCGCGCCAAAAAATCATCCGACAAGTAGGCGGTACTGTCGGTTAAAATCGCAATGTTTCCCATACTATATCCTCACTTTACGTCGTTTCATTTTTCCAATTATGTTAGGATTCCATTCCATATTGTAACACAAAAACGAAGTAAAGCATCGGTGACGCTCAAATCTCGACCCAACCCCGACGAATCGCATCCACGACGGCTTGTGTACGGTCGTTCACGTCCATTTTACGAAGGACGGAGGAGACGTGGTTTTTGACCGTCTTCTCACTAATAAAGAGCATGTCACTGATATCCCGGTTCGATCGGCCATCAGCGAGAAGGTGTAATACCTCGACCTCACGACGTGACAACAGTTGATACACAGGGTCATCTGTTCGACTCTCGACCCCACGACCCGCTTGTTCTCCTTTGAATTGTAAGAGACGACGGTACTCTTTTAAAACGTTCGTCGTCACTTTCGGATGAAGATAAGCCCCATCCCGAGCGACGGCACGAACCGCTGAAATCAGCTCTGTCGATGCCACTTCTTTTAGTAAGAACCCAGAGGCTCCCGCTTCGAGCGCATGCGTGATATATGACTCATCATCGTGAATCGAGAGGATGAGGACACGTGTCTCCGGCGAAAGGAGTGAGAGTTGCTTCGTCGCCTCAATCCCATTCATGTCCGGCATGTTGATATCCATAATCAGAATCTCCGGTTTCTGCTCACCTGCAATGCGAACTGCTTCGCGACCCGTCCGCCCTTCTGCGACAACCTCAAATTCATCCTCTAAATCAAAAATCCGCTTCAATCCCTCGCGGAACAGTTCGTGATCATCCACGATTGCTATGCGTGTCTGTGTCAAATCCATGTTTGTCTTCCCCCTTGTTCTCTCACGGAATCGGAATCGACATTCGGACAACTGTCCCCTTGCCGACTTCCGAGTCGATGGTGATACTCCCGTTCACCAATTCAATTCGTTCGCGCATCCCGACAATCCCAAATGATTCTTCGCCAATCGTGCTCGGTTCAAACCCGATACCATAGTCACGGACATGAAGATGGATCACATCGTTCCCCTGTTCGACATTGACGATAATCTCTGACGTCTTAGCATGCTTAATCGCATTTTGTACCGCTTCTTGCACGAGACGGAATACGTTGATTTCTAGCTTCTCAGGCAAACGTGCGCGTGACCCACGATAGTTAAGACGCGTCTTAATGGCCGTATACTCCTCTGTTTGATGGAGATAGCGCTCGAGCGTCGGCAAAAAACCTAAATCATCAAGTGACATCGGACGTAAATCATAAATCAAGCGACGGACATCGACGAGTGCGCCACGAATCAACTTTTTCAGTTCATGTAACTCGGCAAATGCCTCGTCTTTCCCTCGTTTGTCAAACGTCTTTTCGATCAAATCGGCACGAATCAAAATATGGGCAAGGGATTGCGCTGGACCGTCGTGCATCTCGCGGGCAAGATGGCGCCGTTCGCGCTCGGCTGCTTCGAATACACCGAGGGCCATCTCTTGTTTTTTCATCATGTCCGAATACTCTTGCTGCAAGTCGTCTCGTAAAAAGTTCAAGACGACGCTAACACGACCGATCAATTTTTCGGCACGTTCAATCGTGTCCTCTAAGATGAGTAAACGGCGCTCTAAATCGTTACGACGCTGCTGGGCCGCCATTTCTTCTTTTTGGACGAGAAACCGTTCAAGTTGCATTTGATTCGCTCGTTCGTACGCATCGCGTATTTCTTGCTCACTATGTATATGAAACTTCTTGCTGACTTGAACGAGCTTTGACTTTGCAGCTTTTACGAGTTTGTCGAGTCGATCGGACTCCTCGATGTAGAACTCGATTTTATCCGTCAATTCTTTCAACTCATTTTGAATTGCTGAATATTCAGTTGCTGAACTTTCGGTTATACGGACGATTTCCTCTTTACTTTCCGTCACCGTTTCAATCATATTTGTTATGATATGTTCTAAAGCTGTCCGATCGGTAATATGATTCACGATGCCATCCCCTAGTAGTTCGGTAGTTAATCCTCATCTATCCTTATATATCGTCGTTTAAAATCAGGTTTACAGCGGTAATGATAGATCTTCTATAAACCCATTCGCTATGTAAAGCGTATGTGCCTACTTGAACTCTAAAAAAAAATTTAAAAATAGAAAGGAGAATTTTCAGAAATGTCTACTGAGTCAAATTATACTATAAAACAAAGTGGAACATACGAAGTCCTTATCCAAAAATCAAAATTTATCGCTCACTTCAAACGTGTCGAATCCGAAGAAGAGGCCCAAGCGTTCATTCAAAGCATCAAAAAAGAGCATTGGAGTGCGAACCACAATTGTTCAGCTTACATCATCGGTGAAAGGAACGAGCATCAAAAAGCAAATGACGATGGTGAACCGAGCGGTACAGCGGGTTTGCCGATGCTCGAAGTATTGCGTAAACGACATCTAAAAGACACAGTCGTCGTCGTCACGCGATACTTTGGCGGAATAAAGTTAGGCGGTGGCGGTCTCATTCGGGCGTATGGCGGGACCGTTAGCGAAGGGTTAGACGTGATCGGAATCGTCGAGCGCTTGCAGATGCAACAATTGACACTCACCGTCGACTATACATGGATCGGCAAAGTCGAACATGAGTTGAGACAGTCCACATACTTGCTCGATGACATCGTCTACGCCGACCTGGTCACGTTTCATGTCTCAGTACCCGTGGAAGAGACAGATAAGGCGCTCGCTTGGATGACGGATATAACAAATGGTCAAGGTAAGTTACAAACCAACGATAAACGCATCATCGAACGTGATTTCAAACGCTGAAACACCTATACTAAAAGAAACAACTGAAATGAGGAAACAACATGGACACACCCCCACGCAAGAAAAAATCACCTTGGAAAGTCGTCCTCATCGTGTTGGGTGTCGTATTGTTAATCGGTGGTTCCGCTTTCGGGTATTTTGTCTTCAAAGCGAATGAAACCGCCGAAAATACGAACAAGGAGTTGGAGCGCGGCGACAAGTCAGAGCGTCGCGAAGAAACCATCGACTTGACGAAAGACCACTTCTCCGTCCTACTAGCAGGGGTCGATGGCGGCGCCTCGCTCGAGGAAGGACGAAGTGACTCCTTGATGGTGGCGACGTTCAACAAAGAGTCGCGCCAAGTGACGCTCGTCAGTATCCCTCGCGACTCGTACGTCGATATCATCATCGACGACAATGACCCTTTTAAAGACAAGATTAACCACGCTTACGCTTACGGTGGTATCGACGCCACGATTTCGACCGTCGAGAACTTGCTCGACATCCCAATCGACTACTATGCGACCATCAACTTCGATGGCATCGAAGATTTGGTCGATGCGGTCGGCGGTGTTGAAATCGACGTACTCATACCGATTTCAGGACAAGCGACCGGAAACGTCGAGTTAGAACCGGGCGTCCAAGTCCTAAACGGAAAAGAGGCACTCGCATACGCTCGTATGCGAAAACAAGATCCTGCCGGTGACATCGGCCGAGCCGGTCGACAGCAACAAGTGATTGAGGCCATCATCAACGAGGCGACGACAATCAACTCTTTCACGAAGTTGAACCGGATCATGAACGCAGTCGGCGAGAACATCCGAACGAATATGTCATTATCGGAAGCCTCGCAACTCCAACCTTATGTAAAATCTCTCAAGTCTTTCAATCGTGAAACGCTTGAAGGGACCGACTTGACGTTGAACGGTGTCTATTATTATGAACTCGACCCCACCGACCTTCGTGATGCACAAGCCCTCCTCCAAACCGAACTGGGGATGCCTGTCACCGCAGACGAACCGGAAATAGATGAAACAGACGACTCCATGACTGAGACAACGACGTACTAAAAACAACCATGAGTATCGCTAAGCGACCACTCATGGTTGTTTTATGTTCTCGGGCGACCAAGTAGTCGCCGTGACGTGCGGATAATCGGTTTATAATTGGGATGAATTAATTCTGTCGATTCAACAATCAATTCGATGACAATCAAGACTACGATAAATGTGATGACGGCGCCAAGCATCGTTGTCTTGGCAAACAAGATTGACGAGATTCCAAAGAATAAGGTCATTCCGTACATGAGCAAGACAGCTTGACGTGTCGTGAAGCCCATGTCGATCAACTGGTGGTGCATATGTGATTTATCCGGTGACATCGGCGGTCGACCTTGGACGAGTCGACGTACAATCGCAAAAATCGTATCCGAGATGGGTAACCCAAGTAACAAGACCGGGACGACGAGTGAGAACAAGGTTACGTTCTTAAAACCGATGAGTGAGAAGACGGCGAGCATATATCCGAGAAATAAGGCTCCCGTATCTCCCATAAAAATCTTTGCCGGATAAAAGTTGTGGACGAGAAAACCGAGCGTACTTGCAAGTAGCAACAATGCCATCATCGTCAAGTAGACGTTCCCTTGAATGATTGCCAATACAGCAATCGTTCCGAGGGCGATGCTCGACACACCTGCGGCGAGCCCATCGAGCCCATCGATCAAGTTGATCGCATTGGTGATCCCAATCAACCAAAGGACCGTGACCGGAATACTCCATGACCCAAGATATAGTTGCTGATCAAATGGAAGATTGACGAGTTCGATGCGCATCCCCGAGTTCAAGACGATGACCGTCGCAATCATTTGCCCCATCAGCTTCACGCGAGCCGACAACTGGAACCGGTCATCAATCAGTCCTGTAAGGAGAATGACAACGGCCCCGATCAAGATGGCGTCGTTATAGCGGCTTGTCGGAAGTAACAAGGCATAGCCGATGAAGAATGCGATAAAAATCGCGAGACCACCGATACGTGGCATCGTCCGTAAATGTACTTTTCGTGCGTTCGGATGATCGACCGCACCTATAAAAAATGCGAATCGGCGAACGAGCGGTGTAATCAAGATGGCCATCACAAAACTGACCAACATGGCAATCCATAACATGGGCCGACAGTTCCTCTCTCAAAAAAATAAGACTCTGGCGAATTATATCATATTTTGAATCGATGGTTTGATATCAGTCCGTTTACAACAAAAGCCGATGGGGCGTGCCCCATCGGCTGTACATTATGAAAGTGTCGCGGCAACTTCTTCTTTTGGTTCGTATGTATAAAGACCGCGTCCGATTTTTTTGATCTCTGGATTCACGCCTTCAATTTTCACCATCAATTGGTAAATATTGCTGATGTGATGACGGTAGCGAAGTTCAAGCTCCATCTGAATATCACGCACGCTCATCGTTTGACGTTCCTTTAAAAGGTCGGTTACTTGATGAACATATACTTCAAGAGGATATCGTTGATTGACACGTCGTGGTCGTAGGCGTTTAGACGCATCAGCCGTTGAGTCTTTTTCTTCTCGTTCTCGACTCAATTCTGCAATCAAATATTCAGCACGTCGCTGTAACTGACGATATGATTCTTCGATTTCCATCAATTCTCGATAAATATGCTCGTTGACATTCGTAGATTCCATACACAAATCCCCTTCTACATCCAATTATAATGAGAAATTCCCTATTTTAAATCAAGAATTCCTAATAATCCCTCTATATCTTCTATAAAAGTGTAACGGATTTGTAATGTGTTTGTCATCACTTTTTGGGCAAAATTGTCTATTTAGGACTTTTGGCTCAAAAAAGACGGCGACTGTTCGGGGCAGTCGCCGTCTCACGGAAGATGATTGTAGTCATTTACACGTGAACACGTTCGAGAATGCGTTCGAGTGAAAGTTCGTCAGTAGAGGCCACGATGAGGTCTGCATGACCAAGCATCGATTCTTCTCCAACGGCGACAGCAAACATATTTGCCGCTTTGATTGCAGTTACGCCGGCAGCCGCATCTTCAACGCCAATGGCGAGTTCGGGTTTCACGCCAAGGGCAGAAGCGGCCTTCAAAAACACTTCGGGGTGTGGTTTCGACTGGGCGACAGTTGCTGCATCGACAATATGATCGAAGTAATGACGGACACCTAGTGCGTCAACGACCGCAAATGCGTTCTTTGAAGCTGAAGCCATTCCGATTTTAAGTCCCGCCTCTTTAATTTCATCGAGGAATGAAACAATGCCAGGAAGAAGATCGTCTGATGAGATATGTTGAATGAGTTCAACGTAATGCTCGTTTTTCTTTTGTGCGAGTCCGTCCTTCTCTTCCGGTGTAAAATCGTCCTGTTTCCCGCCGAGCGTAAGAATCCGCTCAAGCGACTCGGTCCGACTCACTCCTTTGAGTGTTTCGTTGAATTCGCGGTCAAAAGGAATTCCGAGCTCTTCTCCGAGTTGCTTCCAAGCGAGGTAATGGTACTCTGCCGTGTCAGTAATGACACCATCTAAATCGAAAATCACTGCTTCAATCGTTGACATACTTGCTTTCCGCCTTTCCTTCAAATGCTTGTGTCGTCAGACTACATTTAGGGAACTTGACAAGTACCCGTTGCACGTTTGGTCAATGATGCAAACGGTTGCACTTGTTCGATTTCTATTATAAATGAAAACGTTCTCTTGATGCAACCGATTTCGCAAAAATCAAAAAAGAGAAGAGCTTCAAGGCTCCCCTCTCCTGATTACAGCTGAATCCCGACGACTTTCACGTTGACGGAACGTGGTGTCATCGCAAGCATCGTGTCCATGTCCTGTGTGATGCGCTCTTGAACCGATGTCACCGTCTTAATGATCGATTGCCCGTAGGCGATGTAAAGCGACAAGTTGATGGTGATACCTTCTTCTGACTCGTCCACTTTCACATGCTTCATGAGCGAACGCTCTGACAACTTCGTATCTTCTTGTGTGAAAGACACGTGTTTCGTTTCTTTAACTGCGACTGCGGCAATCATTTCAACGACGTGACGCGATACGTTCACGTCGCCTTCCGTGCTGTGCATTCCATTTTCATACGGCATAAGGGTCACTTCCTTAACTCTAATTTCGTTTCTTCTCTATAAAGTGTAGCGGAAATGAAGCATTTAGAAAAGACTTTACCCTTTTACACCTTTTGTATTCTGTATCCGCTTCACGTCGATTTCGACGAGGGGACGCAAGAGACGGACCATCGGCGGACTGATAATTACAAGGACCATCACGAAAGCGACTCCAAACAAGACGAGTAATTGTTGCCAAGATGTCGGCATGAACCCTGCAGGTACGAACGCTTTCCAAGCGACAACAAAGAACACGTGAACGAGATACACATACAAGCTATATCGTCCGGCACGTGAGAAAATCGGGAGTCTTCGACCAGGAATGATGAGTGCGAAACTGATTGACATGAGTAACGATACCGTGTAGACGATCAAAAAGGCGAACGGTCCACCCCACATCGCTTCAGGCACGGCCGTGTCATAAGCGAAACGGAACTTGAACAAATTCCCGATATGATAGAACGTATCGGATTGTTGGACACGCATTGAGATCAAGAGCCCGACCGTAAGCATGAAAAATATGATTGCCCCACCAATCCGGTAACGGTTCCGTTGCTCTGCCCGTTTCGGCAATTCAAAGAAGTTGAGCGTATTTCGTTCGGACATCCAGTTGCCGATTAAAAAGAACGGATAGAACATGATGACTTTCCTTAATGCGAAGTAGCCCGTCGCCTCGGCTTGAAACCCGAAAAGAAGCGCAAACAAGAGTGCGTATAACACGTATCCTTTCAATTGTGTAACGTACGGAGTAATAATGTACCAGAAGACAATTGCCATCAAATACCAGAGCGCCCAGTACGGTTTCAAGAGATTCAGTCCTGGATTCTCGAGCGAGAATATGGAAATCCCTTCTGTGAAGGCAAACCATGACCCTAGAATGACTTGCCAAATGACATAGACGACAAACAACTGGATCACACGCAAATAACGGTTCTCTCGATAAAAGTAACCGCTGAGCATGATGAATAGCGGCATGTGGAACGTATATAAGAACAGATATACCCACTTTGGAAGGATGTCATCGTAAACACCGCGAACATCGGTCAATAAGTGGCCGAACACGACGAGCAGGACGAGCACACCTTTAATATTGTCATACCAATAATTTCTCATAACATTCCCTCTAGTTCTTTATGATGATTGCGATGAAGCTGACCTTCATGTTTTCACGTTCAATTCGCACACGGACTGCATGGAAGGTCAGATGGAAAAATCCCTCACCTATCATAATCGATTCCTACGCAGAGTGAAATTACGTTTCAACAAAATTTTCATGTCTTCACTGTCATCATTCCCACAATTAGCTGAATGCAAGCCGAAACGTCAAAAAATCCTCAAGATTCAACACGTTGTATGCGTATTCAAATAGACGGGATTGGGTACAGTATAGTATAGTGGTGTTACTAAATATTCGGAATATTCTAATAAAGGAGGTGGAAAGAATGGCTTCGATTATCCGGAATCGACATCATATGGTACACGATCCGAAACGTTCATTCTCTAATTTCGGGTTCTGGTGGTTCGTCAGCATCTTTTCCGTCGGCTTACTCATTGTCGCCTTTGAATCGGTCCGTAATGGGTTCTCTGCCATTCATCCTGTATTGTCTAGCATGGCTTTCCTCGGGATCACGTTCGTGCTCGGCGTCTGTGCCAAATTGGTCCGTGACGTTTGGTGGCTCAATTATTTGCTTGAGCGCACTCAAAACCGCTACTTATACATCGGCGGTGACACGTTGCAAAGCTGGCAGTATACGCTCGACTCGATTTGGCTACTCACGCGCACTTCACAAAAAAAGCTCGGCCGATTGTATATCCAAATCGACCGAACCATACGTGCTGAGGAAGCGAAACGTTTATTCGCCGCCTATTTGATTGACCGAGGTGTCCTCGTCGTCTACTCTCGTCCGAACAAACCGAAAAAAATGGCTTGAACGACTTAGTCGAGGTAAATGGCAATCCACGTCCGTGCCGCCTCGACTTCTTCCATGCGAAGTTCATGTCCACCCGAGTGATAGAAGAGCTCGACGTCTGCTCCCGCGCTACGGAGCGTCGTTGTCAGCTCTTCTGTTTCTGCCTTCGGACAAATCGGATCACGCTCTCCCGCTGAGATGAATACGTTCCTCCCTGTCAAGTCAGGGAGCGTCAACGAGCGGTCCGGTACCATCGGATGGAACAAAAGAGATGCGGTAAACGCCGGGGCGCGGTAAAGTGCCGAGCCAATCAAGTTCGCTCCATTTGAATAGCCGATTGGAATCATCTTGTCCCGGTCAATCCCATATTTTGTCGCCGCCTCGTCCAAAAAGCTTAAGAAGCGCTCTGTTTGCTTCTTTAAATCTTCTAAGTCGAGCACCCCTTCTGCGTGACGACGGAAGAAACGGGACATCCCGTTTTCAATGACATCTCCTCGAAGCGTCAAAATGTTCGCCTCTGTCGACAATTCTTTCGCGAGTGGGATCAAATCTTGCTCGCTTCCTCCTGTTCCGTGCAACAAGACGAGCGTCGTCTCTTTCGTTCCTTGAATGAATTGATGAATCATATTCGTTCTCCTTTCGGTAGTTTAATGGTTGGCAATGTACGAGAGATGTGGTCCCGTTTTTCTTCTAGCCATGATGGCAAACGAAGCGTCTCACCGAGTGAATCAATCGACTCGTCCACAGTGAATCCAGGTACGTCCGTCGCAAGTTCGTGCAGGATGTGTCCGGCATCATGGAAATAGACGGAGCGGAAATAGTTACGTTCTTTCACCTCGGTCGGTCTTAGCCCAAGGTCAAAGATCGCATCTTGCCATGTCGGATACTGTTCACCGTCCGCAACGCGCCAAGCGATGTGATGAACCGTTCCCGTGCCTGGGACCCCGTTCGGTAAAATCGTCTTCTTCACATCGATGACGTTCGCGTAATCTGCTGACCCGATCAGACGGACCCATTCCTCATCTTCTGCGACCCGTTCAAAACCTAACAGTTCGATCAACAGACGAACGGTCTCGTCCGGATCCTTTGACAATAACGTCGCGCCGGCGAATCCGACGATCGCCTCATCCTTCGTGATTCCTTCGATGACCCAACGTGTCTGTTTCGAGCTTGGTCTCGCGACGAGCTCAACGACGAGTCCATCCGGGTCCTCGAACAACAGAGACGCCTCTTCAAACCGTTCTGTGGCGACGGTCGCAATCCCGTGTTGTTGTAATCTTTCTTCCCAGAACGGTAAACTTCCTGCCGGCACGAGATAGGCCGTCACACCGACCTGTCCGCTCCCAACCTGCCCTTTCCCTAACCCTGAGATTGGGAAGAACGTGATGACCGTACCAGGCGTGCCGACCTCATCCCCAAAATAGAGATGATACGTGCCTGGGTCATCAAAGTTGACGGTCTGTTTCACGAAGCGGAGACCGAGGACTTCTCCATAAAAATCAAGCGTGCGTTGCGGGTCTTGTACCATCGATGAGATGTGATGGATCCCTGTAGACTGCGTGTTCATTGTCATCCTCCTTTTATTATCTTGATTTCAAGATAAATCATTGGCCAGAAAAAGTGAAACTTTTTGCTCATAGTGGCGTACGATAAGAGAAGAGACATCCTAAGGAGGTAAATGAACATGGCATTACATATCGAACGAGTCACGAAAGAGTTCGGTGACTATACAGCAGTCGACAATCTCACCTTTCGTGTCCCACAAGGTGAAATGTTTGGATTGCTTGGTGCGAACGGTGCCGGCAAGACGACGACGTTCCGCATGATTCTCGACATCTTGAAGCCGACCGATGGAAATATCACGTGGAACGGCAAAGCGGTCGACCACCGCATCGTCGGCTATTTGCCCGAAGAACGAGGATTATATCCGAAGTCACAGGTGCGCGAACAGCTCGTCTTTCTCGCTAGCTTAAAAGGCATGCGTGGAAGTGAGGCCAAACGTGCGGTCAAGTCGTGGCTTGAACGCCTCGAGATTCCCCAGTATGAGACGATGCGCGTTGAACAACTCTCAAAAGGGAATCAGCAGAAGATTCAGCTCGTGGCCGCCCTGCTCCATAACCCTGAACTCGTCATCTTAGACGAACCGTTCAGCGGACTTGACCCGGTCAACGTCGAGATTCTGAAGCGTGAGGTACTCGCATTGCGTGACGCCGGGACGACCATCGTCTTCTCGAGCCATCGAATGGAGCATGTCGAAGAACTGTGTCAACATGTCGGCATCTTAAAAGGCGGACGTGCCGTCGTGAGTGGCGACGTTCCGACCATCAAGTCGCACTACGCTGAGCCGGCCCTTTTCATCGAGACAGACCAGATTCAAGTACTTGAATCGCTTCCTGTCGTCGAAGCGATCGAACCATACAAGTCCGGTCACTTAGTTCGTCTGCATTCATTCGAAGACAGCGACGCCGTCCTGTCTACACTCGTCCGACATCAAGCGAATGTGAAGACGTTCATGCGTCAGCCCGTATCGCTCAATGACATCTTTATTAAGGAGGTCGGGCAGCATGTTTCATAATTTTGGACCGCTCTATGCGTTCACACTCAAATCTAGAGTCCGTTCGAAGGCATTCCTCATCTCGACGGCGTTGACGATTCTGTTCATTTTCGCGTTCACGAACATCGACCGCATCATGTCTACGTTTGAGGACTCCGAGCAGGCGAGCGCTCTCGTCGTTTCGGAGAACACGGAACTCGTTGATACGATGCAGTCCCTCGGCTATGAAGATGTTGCCACGAGTGACATCACCGAGGAAGAGGCTCGCGCCGGTATTAATGACGGAGAATACGGTGTCGTCGCCTTTGTTGACGGATACGATGCCCGCGTCATCTCTGAACGTCCGGAGCAGGAATTCACCGCCCTCTTGCAAACGTCGTTGCAACAGTTGCGAAATGCGGAGCTAATTGAGTCATCCGATGTCGATCCCGCGGTCATCGCTTCCCTCAGCGAACCGATCCAACTCGACGAGTCGTACCTCGGACGCGGTGGAGAAAATTCGGATGAGCTCCTCTCGTCCTCTGCACTCGTCTACGTCATGTTGATGCTCCTTTATATTTCCATCATCACGTATGGATCGATGATTGCGACAGAGGTGACGACAGAAAAGTCGTCACGTGTCATGGAGCTCATCATCTCGACGACCCATCCGGTGACGCATATGCTTGCGAAAGTGACGGCCATCGGGACGCTCGCCCTCATCCAAATCGGGATCTTCCTCGGATTCGGTTATGTGAGTGCGAGTGGCAGTGAGCTGGCATCAACCGTCATCGAGAACGCCGGGAACGCACGGGCCGTCATCTATTTATTCGTCTTCTTCTTGCTCGGGTACTTGTTATACGCATCGCTTTTCGCCGTCCTCGGTTCACTCGTCAGTCGAGTCGAAGAGTCACAACAGATGGTCATGCCGGTCATCATGCTCCTCGTCGCAGCATTCCTCGTCGCAATGTTCGGTTTGAACAATCCGGATGCGACGATCGTGACAATCCTCTCGTTCGTCCCATTCTTCACACCGATGCTCATGTTCCTTCGGGTCATGCTCGTCGATGTGGCGGTTTGGGAAGTGGCGCTTTCCATCGGATTACTGGTTGGGACAATCGGCGTCACATTGTGGATCGGCTCGAAATTCTATCGTGGCGGTGTCTTGTTCTACGGTACGAACGCCATTAAACAATGGCGACAAATATTACAAAACCGTCAATAACGTTTACAGCAAATTCGTTTTCGTTTACTCTAAAGAATGTGCAAAATGAGGAGGAAAACGAACTATGCGATCACGATTACTCGCAGCCTTAATCTTTACGTTTATGACGACGCTCACGACGTTCATCTGTTACACCGTTTTCTTAGACGCGGATGCGTTATGGCAAATCCTGCTTGCGTATGCAGGCAGTACGTTCATCGGTACGCTCGCGTTTTGGTATCCGGTCAGCAGACGTTCACAGACGTCCCGCTTCGGTGGCGCATGGATCGGCATCATGATTACTGCAACGACACTCATTGGCTTCACCGTCATCCGCTTCACATTCCGCGGGGACGCAGCAGCATTGCTCGACTGGCAGACGATGCTGGCGAGTCTTGCCTACACATTCGGTTACGTCGGATGGGTGCTCACAATCTTGAATATCGTGCTCGGTTTCTTACTAGCCGGCACACGTCCGAAAGTACGCTACGAAGCGCGTCCGATGCGCTGATGCATAAAAGTGACCAGGAATGTCCTGGTCACTTTTTTAGTTGCCACAAAAATTGTAGATGTCCTACCGATCATTGCAATTTATAGGATTTGTCCACGACACCGTACTCTGCGTATTGGAACGAGTTGTCCGAGAATTGTTCGGGAACGAGTCGCTCTACATATCTGGCGAATGGGACGATGTGGCGCATCGAATCATGAGAACGTCCAAGGTCGAGTACCGCATCAACTAGTGCCTCAAGCGCATGGTGAGACGTCGGCTCTTCGTCTTCTTCGAAGAGGCGCTGCAACTCTTCTTCATGCATCAAGTCAAAGATGCGCATCCGCTCCTCGAGCTGCCGTTGCATCTCTTCGACGGAATTGCCGTGCATCGCCTCTTCATAGGCGAGCTTCATCTGTTCAACTTCCGGCACTTTTCCCCGCATTAACACTTTGAGCGACTCGCCCGTCCAAATGTGACGAGCCAAATAATTCGAATCAATCTGTAAAGTTTCTGCGAGCGCCTCTATGTAAGGCATGGTCGGATACACTTCACTCAGTTCAGTGCGACGAATAAAGTGAGGTGCCACGCCGATTCGTTCCGCAAGCGTTTCAATCGACAACCCGGCCCGCTCTCGCAATATTCGAATCCGGTCCCCATATCCTCGGTACGGTGCATTTTTTCCATCCATCTCATTTCCCCCTTTCCTCTCTTTTATTATAATTCCCGTATTCACAAAAAAATACTCGGAAGCATGAGCTCCCGAGTGATCAATCGTTTTCTTATTTCTTCGTCAATTCTACGACTTCTGAAGATCCAGCTGTCACTGTATCGCCTTCTGCGACAAGTTTGTTCACGCCGAAGCTGTCATGGTTCGTGATGATAACCGGAGTAATTGTTGATGGAGCGTTCGCTTTGATGAAGTCGAGGTCGAACGTGACGAGCGGGTCACCTGCTTTGACAGATTGTCCTTCTGTGACGTGCGTCTCGAAGCCTTCGCCTTTAAGGTTTACCGTATCAAGACCGATGTGAATCAAGTACTCCGCACCGTTGTCCGCATTGATACCGATTGCGTGTTTCGTCGGAAATACTGTTGCGATTGTTCCGCTAACCGGTGAGACGACTTTACCTTCTGTCGGCTCGATTGCGATTCCGTCACCCATCATTTTTTGCGAGAATACTTGGTCCGGTACGTTCGTGATGTCGATGACCTTTCCTGTAAGCGGTGAAACCGCGTTGAGTTGTTCTTCTTTACCACCAAATAGTTTTTTAAAGAATCCCATAGCTTAATCCCTCCAACATGTTCTATTGAATCGAAGTCTTACCTTTTATACCCGAAAAGCTAAAACTTCAATCCCTACCTTATAAACGGTATAGTGGTAATAAGGTAGTGCGAAATCGTTTTACACATCGTAAGAATACGAGTGTGCAATCGCTTTTGCAAGCCCTTTTTACACTTTGTAAAAATTTCACACGATGGAGGCGCTTACAATGACGACTTTCACAAAATTGTCATATGAACGACCCGACTTAGACGCTCTGAACAGCAGATTGTCGGACTATTCTGCCGAATTACAGCAAGCGAGTACACTCGAAGAAGCGAACGAACTCATTCGCCAAATCAACAAGGAACGTAATGACTTTGAAACACAAAGTCAACTCGTCGCAATCCGACACTCGGTCGATACACGCGATACTTTTTATGAGGAAGAACAATCTTTCTTTGACGATGCACTTCCCGTCTACGAGAAAGAAATCCAAGTGTACTACCGTGTCTTGACGAACCACGAGCTTCGCACTGAACTCGAAGCCGAATGGGGCAGTCAATTATTTTCTCTCGCCGAGCGTGCGCTCGAGACGTTCGAGGAGTCGCTCATCCCGAAACTGCAAGAAGAGAACCGTCTCGCGACGACCTATCAAAAAGTCATGTCAGCGGCACAAATCGAATTTGACGGCAAGATGCTCAACCTGTCACAGTTCGGTCCGTATCTTCAGTCACCAGACCGCGATGTCCGAAAACCAGCATCCGTCGCCCGCTATACATACCTCTCAGACAACGGCGACGAGCTCGACCGCATTTACGGCGAACTCGTACGTGTGCGTACAGAAATCGCTCACGCGCTTGGCTTCCCGTCGTTCGTTGAGCTAGGCTATGCGCGTATGCAACGTGTCGGATATGACGAGTCGATGGTCGACAACTTCCGCAAGCAAGTTCGTGATGTCATCGTACCGCTCGCTTCCGCTTTGAAAGAAAAACAGGCGAAACGAATCGGTGTCGACCACCTCTATTACTACGATGAGTCGTTCGTCTTCCCGGACGGTAACGCGACACCGCAAGGGGACGAGTCGTTCATCATCGAAGGTGGGAACAAGATGTACCGTGAGCTCTCAAATGAGACAGACGAGTTCTTCCAATACATGCAGAAACGCGGCGCCCTCGATTTGACGGCGAAACCAGGTAAATCTGGCGGTGGCTATTGCACGTACTTACCGTCTGAAGGACTTCCGTTCATCTTCTCAAACTTTAATGGAACTGCCGGGGATATCGACGTCCTCACGCATGAAGTCGGTCACGCCTTCCAAGTGTATGAGAGCCGTCATTTGACGACTCCGGAATACGCCTTCCCGACATATGAGGCGTGCGAGATTCACTCGATGTCGATGGAGTTCTTCTGTTGGCCATGGATGGAGCTCTTCTTCGGCGACCAAGTCGACAAGTATAAGTTCAATCACTTGGCCGGTAGCATGACGTTCCTTCCATATGGCGTGCTCGTCGATGAGTTCCAACACGTCGTCTATCGCAACCCAGAGATGACAGCAGCCGAACGTCGTCAAGCATGGCGCGATTTAGAGAAGGTCTATCTCCCGCACCGCGATTATGAGACGAACGACTATCTTGAGTCTGGCGCATGGTGGCACCAACAAGGCCACATCTTCCAAAGCCCGTTCTACTATATCGACTACACGCTCGCGCAAGTGTGTGCGTTCCAGTTCTGGGTGCGCATGCATGAAGACCGCGAAGCGGCATGGAGCGATTACCTCACGCTCTGTCAGGCAGGCGGAAGCCGCTCGTTCCTCGAACTCGTTGAACTGGCGGGTCTCAAGTCTCCGTTCGCAGACGGCGTGTTGAAAGAAACGATCGATCAAATCGAAGACTATCTCTTGAAACATCCGCTCGCAAACTAACGAGCAAGACCATCGAAAAAAATCGATGGTCTTTTAGTTTGGATTGATTTCGTTCTGCAGTTCGAACGGCAAGTCATCCAAATCGATTTGACGGCTGTCGAACAAGTTGAATTGTTGCAGGCGGCTTTCTAAATATTTTTAAAGCAGCTCGGCTACCTTCTCTCCGGACAACCCGTTCAAATCTGGCACTTGCGTCACCGAGAGTTCAATAGTGCGAAGCCCGTAGTCCGGCAGGCGCGATCCGATTTCGGCAAGCTCCTCTTCGGTCAACCGTTTCCCTGTCGTCGTCACGAGAAGCAAATCATCATCTTCCTGGTAGTCCTGACTGATGATAATGGCGTCTGAAAACTCCTCTTCGATGAAATTGTTGATCCCGGTCCGAATGATGCTGTCTTGAACGAGCGTCGCGGCCGAGAAGATACTTGGGACGACGATGAAGACAGACAAGGCAATGAGAAGTCGATTGATTTTTTTATGGTTCGCGTCTTGCTTCGTCAACACTTGTGAGATACCCACCCAGCGAAAGCGATGATGACATCCCAAATCGTCGGTTCGGTCCGTGCGATGATTTCATTACTCGCATACGTGATGGGAGAAATCGCGAAATAGATTGTAGCGACCGTCAGACTGACCGCGACTTGAACGAGAAGCAGACGTATCCCTGCCCGTAGCAGTTTCATATCATAAAGTGAGAGGGCAAGACCGATACTTAAAATTGGCGTCATGAGAGGTGAAATCAACATCGCCCCGATAATGATGGGAATCGAGTTCATGTTTAATCCGATAGACGCGATAAAAATCGAGCACATCAAAATAACCGAATCACTCGGCCGCACTTTCAAATTCGAGTACATCTTCTCTTTGAACTCTTCCGCGGTAAACGTCTGTTCCATTCTGAATTCAGCTCCCTTGTCGTATCAGTCTCCTCTACACAAGCAAGTCCTTCCTTTATTTACCCGCAACATGTGCGTGACAATCGATTTCGACAAAAGAAAAACTGGACCATTGATCGGTCCAGTTCACATCGTCAAATGACATCTAGCGGTTGTTTTGTCGTCGGTGGTGGGAAAGCTTCATCGAACGCCGCGAAATCTTCCTCACTCAAATCGAGCAAGAGCGCTGCGGCATTCTCCTCGACGTGCTCGGCCTGTCCCGCTTTCGGGATCGCAATCACATGTCCGCTCCGAATCGTCCAGGCAAGTAAAATTTGCGCGACCGAGGCACTATACGCCTCCGCGATTCGATTGACCGTCTCATTTTCGAAGACGTCTTTTTTCACGTCACTTCCTTCAGCGAGCGGGGCGTACGCCATGACCGGGATGCCTTGTTCCTTCATGTAAGGAAGCAGGTCATATTCAATCCCTCTGCTACCGAGATGATAGAGTACTTGGTTGACCGCACAATGGTCACCGTTCGGTAATGCGAGAAGCTCTTTCATATCCTCGACGTCAAAGTTCGAGACACCCCACGCCCGAATCTTGCCCTCTGCCTTGAGCTGCTCCATCCCGGCAATCGTTTCCTCAAGCGGGGCGTCGCCTCGCCAGTGAAGTAAGTAAAGATCGAGATAATCCGTCCCGAGTCGTTTGAGTGACGCGTCGCATGCTTTGACGAGTTTGTCGCCATACGCATTGTACGGATACACCTTCGAGACGAGGAAAACGTCCTCGCGTCGGTCTTGAATGGCTTCACCGACTAACTGCTCGGATTCACCTTCTCCGTACATCTCTGCCGTGTCGATGACATGGAGCCCACAGTCGAGCCCCGTTCGAAGCGCTTCGACCTCAGCGTCGTGCTTCGATGCCTCTTCCCCCATACGCCACGTGCCTTGTCCAAGTGTACGCATCTCCCGTCCGTCTTTCAATTCGACGACGTTTTGCTTTAATGCTGCAAGTAATAAAGAGTGTGGAAGTCGTTGATTCATGATATTTCCTCCTTTGTCCATGCTTCATGTAACGGACCCGTCGTCCCGAAGACAGGGTCAAATGTCGGTTTCTCAACTCGTTCGATTCGCTTCAAGCTGTCCGGTCGTTCTTCCGTCTTCCCGGTCAGCGTGTCATAGTCGCAACCGTCCGGATATGCCCCGACGACTTGGAAGTCTGTGCTCGCCTCGATTCGGCGGTGTCCCGTCCCTGCTGGCAAGATGAGGACATCACCCGTACTGACGCGGACGAGGTCCCCGTTCGTTCCTCCGAGTTGAAGGGTCGCTTCACCTTGTACCACGCCTAGCACTTCATGCGAGTTGCTGTGATAGTGATGATAGTCGAACACCCCGTTTACCCAACTGTTCGTCCATTCGTTATGGGCGAACGTCTCTCGCATGCCGCTCGGGTCATCAAAGACACCGCGATACAAGAGCGCCGGATAATCCGGATGATTCGGAATGGAACCGTCATCTGTAAACATAAAGGTCACTAAGTCCATCCTAACTCCCTCCTTGTCTCTGTCCATTTACCCGACTTCTCCATACAAAAAACGGTTACCTGTAGTGGATGACCGTGATTGCTGTTCAAGTGCACATGATGAAACTTGCTACCTACAACCAATGATCTAGCGTTACTTCAACCGGATTGTTTTTAAGTCCCTTTGTTTTTTCATGGACACTTTTAGTCCCTACCATTCTAATCAACATGTGAATTCTCATTATTGGATTGATTTCCACCTTCATTTTAAAAACGAAGGGTGTTTTCGGGAAGCAGACGGGTAAATAACAATGAATCTATGAAAAAGGAGTTCTCCTATGCCCCCTCATCATGAAAAGGTAGAAAAAATTGAACTGTTTTTTGATTTAGTTTTTGTTTTTACGTTCATACAACTCACCTTAAAACTTGAACGTCATCTCACTATTCATACGTTTTTAGAGGTTCTCGTTCTCATGGCTCTCATTTGGTATATCTTTGAAGGGTATATTTGGTTGACGAATACGACCAAATTGACAAGAAGAAATCATCAAATCTTCATGACGCTCGGAATGATTGGCTTCATGTTGATTTCCGTTGCGATCCCAAATGCATACAATCAAGATGGATTTATTTTTGGACTTGGTTTTTTAGTGATCGTCGCAGTACATTCAACATTGTTCTTGCTTCACAGTAATGACGATACGAAAAAGGCTATGCTCGCCATCGTTCCATATAATATCTCGTTTAGCATCATCATCCTTGTCGCTTCGCTGTTCGAGGGCAATGTGCGCCTGATTGTATGGGGAATTGTCGCGATTGTGGCGGTATTGGGACCCCTCGTACAAAAAAACAGAGGTCAATTCGAAGTGTCATCCTGGCACTTCCTTGAGCGTCATTATCTCATCTTGGTCATTGCCCTTGGTGAAACAATTGCTTCGACCGGTCGAGCCGCGATTGATGAGGATTTAACGTCCGATGTCGTCTTGACGATGATTCTAGCACTCACCCTAACCGTTCTACTCTGGTACTCCTATGTGAAAGACGATGAAAAACGTGAAAATCGATTCTATAACATGCACACGGATAAACGAGATCAGACAGCTAAGGCCGGATTCTATTGGTCACACCTCTCGATGTTTCTCGGCATCATTTTACTCGCCGTCGTGAAGATTGCAATCATACACGATCCGATGCAGACACTCGATTTGGCACATCGTATCACGCTGTATGTCGCGATCGTCCTGTTTGGATACGGTGTCATTTACTTCAATCGACTATTTTTCAATCTATCTTGGAAGCGACTCGCGTTTCTTGCGGTCCTGCTCGTCATTCCACTGATTGGCCCTTATTTACCGGCAATCATCTTGTTGCTCGTCATCACGTTTATTTACTACATTTCAATCATCGCCCCACTCCCTTTCTTAAAAACAAAGCGGGAAGAAACGTAAAACAAGCCAGAACCGCGAGTCGGTTCTGGCTTGTTTATTATCGGACTTCATTCTCGAGTTGTTTCAACTTTGTCGAGTAATACTCGATGATGTCACGACGTCGGATGATGCCGATGAAATATTTTCCGTCATCGACGACAGGCACGAAGTTTTGGTCCGTGATCGCATCGACGAGTTCTTCAATTTGCGCCGTAATCGAGACCGGCTTATATCGAACGCGTTGTTTGATATCTTTTAGACGTGTCCGGAGCACTTTTTCATAGTCTTCTTCCCCTCGAAGTTGTTCTGCAAGTGCCCAAAGTAAATCCCCCTCTGTCATCGTCCCGGCATAAAAACCGTTCTCCGAAACGAGTGGGACAGACGTGAATCGATGATGTTTCATCTTTTCAAGCGCTTGTCGCACCGTTGATTCGGGGTCCAAATATTTGACGTCTTCTTTCGGATATAAAAAGAAAGCGATGTTCATTTAAATCTCTCCTCAATCTGTTAATCCACCCCGTTATTGTACCATGAATGGTAGGACAGGTTGAACTAATCGAACAATCCCGTCGTATTTTTATCCCCCTTTCTCCATAACGACACGAAAAATCATCGTGATTCTTGTCACAGCAATGTTCAGATGATTTGAGAAAATTGGAAAGGAACTCCAATTGATTTATACCCTTTTTAGTTGCTTCTTATCCATCGAAACATACAAAAGGCCCCCCATTAGGAGGCCAAAAATTATTGAACAAACTGTAGTAGCGTATCGTTAAATTTCTCTCGTTCGTCGAGCACGGTACCATGTCCGCTCTCTTCGAAACGTTCGATTCGTGCGTTCGGAATGCCTTGTTCCATCTGTTCAGCGAACGCGAACGGACAGATTTTGTCATGTACCCCATGGATAATCAACGTTTCGACATCAACCTTCGGCAGGGCATCGCGTAGATTTTCGTCACGTAACGCCTGTGCCGAGGCGATCGTACCATGGCTCGACGCGACGAGCGCAAGGTGGTGGAACCAGTTTTGCATCGGTTTCGAATGTTCTTTCTCGAAGAAGATTTCCCCGAATCCTTCAAGCATCTTCGGTCGGTCCGCTCGAGTATCCTCAATCAAGGCATCGACTTCATCGGTCGTCATTCCATATGGATAGTCTGAACGTTGTGTGAAAATTGGCGCCGCGGCTCCAGCTAATACTAACTTTTTGAGACCGTCCTCTTTATAATCTGCCGCATATCGGACCGCAATCGCCCCGCCCATCGAGAACCCGACGAGCGTGAAATCTTTCAGGCCAAGTCCGTAAACAACCATGTGCACGTCCGACGCCATCGTTTCATAATCATATCCCGTTGCCGGGGCATCGGACTTCCCGTATCCTCTGAAGTCAATCCCGATATAGCGATATCCTGCCTCCACGAGTGCATTTTTCTGATACTCGAACATGTTGTTGTTCGCTGGCCAACCGTGTAAGAAAACAATCGGTTCCCCAGAACCGACGTCTTCGACATATAAATTCGTGCCATCGTGTGCTGTAATGTATCCCATCATCAACCCTCCACTATTTCAATGTTAAGCGTAAACACTCACAACCTTCTTGTTCCCGTTTCCGACTCCAAAAAACCCTACTATGCGTCACGCCAAAGTGACTCTCCTTTTAAACAGCCTTCGATAGCTGTCGCACCTTCCCGCAACACGGCTTCCCGCCAGATCGGATTATCCGGATAAAACATTGCCATGAACTCATTTTGAATCCCGTTACGTGCTTCAGGGTCTTTCGTTCCTTCAAAGTACAGCCGATTCTCTAAGATAATCGTGAGAAATTCACGAATGGAGGCTTTCGTTGAAGTCCCGAACGTCCCGAATTCAAACAATGCGGAGACGAGTCCCTTGTCCGGATATTCCGTGTCGCGTACATAGTAAAAATGATTGGTCGAGTCTCCGAGTACCTTATCCGGATCATACACGTTGACGTTGTCGATACCGTACGCCTGTTTCAATTCTTCTTCAGTTCGTCCGTCTCGCCTACTGATGACCATCGTGACCTCATTCGTTGGTCCGAGTGCCGTATGCCAGTCCATGTGCACCACTTTCCCGTAGCGTTCAAGCAAATCATGTTGAACTCCTTTCAAGAAGGTAGCTGACGACTCGTCTTTATCTCCTCCATAATAGACACCTTTCGGGAATTGGTACTGCCCCATTCCTTTCGCCCCACTCATCGCTTTGAATCCGTCGAGTTTGATTCCAGAACCGAGGAATGAATAAATCTGTTCCCTTGCTTCATGGTAGTCGTCAATCACCCCATCCGGAACGAATAAATGGCGCATCAGTTCATATTCACGATTGACGTTGTACGAAATCGATTCACGGTCGATGACGTAATTTCGATTCAAGTCAACATTGTGCTCATTGACCCGCCGAAAGTGTTTCATTCCCCACGGATTGACGGCATGGATGAGACAAATGCCGGTCGTCTCATGTCGTACATGTGAGAGTTGCGTCCGAACGAATTGGTGAGTCACCGCAGCACCCGCATATCCTTCAATCCCATGTTCTCCAATCGTCATGAGGAGCATTGTTTTGCGATCCCGTTTCGGCTCCCCTAAAATGACGTCGATACTTTCGTCCCCAATCGAATGCGTCAACAGCTCTGCCTTCGGATAAAATCGTTTCACCTCAGACAGTAAATTCATAAATTTCTCTCGTGATTCTTCATAGGATGATGAAAAATATTGGCTCATCACACTCTCCTCCAATCTATACTTTCTACACCCATTCCCATCCTACGGCAATCTAAAAACGCTTCCTTCAGAAGGAAGCGCTACTGTCAAGGTGTCCGGATCCGTTTCGTATGTTGGCGGCGGAATGCCATCAGATAGAAAATAGGAGCAATCAGGACGGCACCGAACAACCAATACAGACCGGCATACGCATACAATCCTTCAAATGAACGGAACACCCAAGCGAGAACGGTAAAAGCGACAATCAACTCAATGGTCCATAGCAATCCCCGACGAACCGCTAACATCATCGTGTTCGTTTTTTGAAAAAAAGCTGCAACGAAGGTAATCAAGAATGCTGGAAAACTCGAGAGCCACATCATTCGATTCAACGAACTCTCGGCAAAGTACGAATTTCCGAGAGAGATGGTGATGAGGAAATGCACCAAAATGACTAACAAGACGACAATCCAACCGACGAATACATCACGTTCCATTTTTCTCATCACAACCAACTCCTTTTCGGTAGGTTTAGATACTTAATATTTACCCGCTTTCCAAAATCTTTTGTCCGATTCCATCAAAAAAACGCATCCCGATAATGGAATGCGTATCACTAATTAATTCACCAACTCTCGCGCCCACGCTTTCGCGCGTTCGAGTTCGCCTTCTTTCAACATCTCCGTCTCCCCATCAACCAAAAACGATTCTTTTTGAACGTTCGTTGCGCCTTTTTCAATCATTTCCCCTTCGACGCGGTTTACCGCATGACCGAACCAGTCGATGATTTTACCGAGAATCGGATTTTGTTTTTCTTTGACGACACTCGTATCAAACGCAGCCGTCTGCTTCCCTCGTAGGGCATTGTCTGAGATTCCGTCTAAAAACACTTTAATGTCCTCGGTTTCATACCCTCCATGCGTCGGTGAACCGATCACAACGAGATCAATGTGCGCGAGATCTCCCAATCCGATATTCAATACGTGTTCCATACGTGCTTCATGCCCCTTTGACAGTTCTTCCTGCATCGCATGGGCAATCTTTTCTGTATGACCATATAGTGAGTCAAAAATAATCAAGATGTTCATCATGAATCCCCCTTTGCCGAACCTTTCTTTATTTCCCTTCCCATTTCCACGTTCGTTCATGCCTCTTTTTTGTACAGCGAACTTCGCTTGTAGAACGTCCAACTCAACATCACAATGCCCATTCCAAGTAGGCCGTAACCGCAGAATTGGATAAAGTCACGTGAATGGTACGGTGCTTCGAATCGATACTCCGCTCGTTTCCATTCTGAGCCGTCTTCGACCGCGATGACGTCCTCCACGGACTCCCCGTCGACTTCACGGTACACTGTCCCGATCGGATATCCGTTCGAGGCATTCCCGTAGTATCGTCCCGTCTCATCGTTGACCGTTGTTCCCACTTCACCGATCACGTCACCGAGCGAACCCTCATCGATTGTTGTGTCGAGCACTTCATATGCGTTTCGGTCGAACACGACAAACGTATAGGCAAAGGAAAGAGCAGATACGGGCAGCGTAATCGAGAGTGAAACGAGAATCAAGAAAATCAGTCGCCTCATTTCAAGCTCCAGACAAATGTCGCCGAATCACTGACATCAATGTCATCTGGCTCAAGTTCAGGCATCCGTGATTCCGAATAGACGATGTCCTGGCTATAGAGGACGTTTGTAGGCGAAAACAGATGAATCTCCCCCCACGTATAGTCAATTTGAAGCAAGTCCCCGAGTTCGGCGCCTGCTCCTTTCGCAAGGAGTTCCGCTCGTTTCTTCGCATTTTCCGCAGCGTTCACCAATAACTGATCTTCAATCGCATTTGGGTCTTTCATCGTGAAGCGAATCGAGAGTGTCGGATTTGCCCGAGATTGACTGATTTGTTCGATGACGTCCGATAGTTTGGACGTATCGAGCGCAAATTCGAGCTTCGTCTTCTGTTTACAGACATATCCGACAAACCGCGACCGATAATTCTCATCTCGATCGCGATAGCTCTCATATTCCGTATCGATAGAAAAGTCACTCGTTTTGAGTTCCGTCTTGTCAAAACCCGCGCGCGTGATGGCTTTTTGAAGATGGGACACCGCACTTGCTGCCTCGGTCATCGTATCTTCGTATCGTGGCGCTTTCGAGACGAGGTCCATGTGAATCACAATCAAATCCGGTCGAGATGAGACGTTCCCTGTCCCTTTAACGGTAATCTTCCGTTCCATATTGATCCGCTCCTCTGTCGTTTGTTATACAGAAATTCGGTACACACTTCAGATTTCCCTTTTTACAAAATAGTCATTTTTTCCAAATCGATGCAACAAGCCCTCCGACATATCCTAGCATCGCTCCGCTCGCGATCCCGTACGTCAACTGAACACCGAAGAAGAACGAGAGGATTACACCGAGTGTCGTCCCCGCAATCAATCCAAAACAAATGATACAGTCTTTCCATTCTGGTGAATCCATCTTGCTCCTCCTAACCCATGCGCTCAATCTGACGACTTCATCTCTCCAATCGCTTTGAGACCTTTTAGCGTCCTGACTTTCCGAGTATGATGTTGTACCGCATAAGCCAACATTGCGACGACAGCTATGTTCAATAGGACGGTCCACTGCGCATATGGATTGGAAAGATTCGCTACCACCACAACAAAGTTGGCGGCTAGCACTGCGCCATACAGTTGGATGATTCGTTTTTCTCGCTGAATCATCGAATCAAAATCCGAATACAATTGGAACGGTCCGTCACTCGTTCGTTTTCGTAAGAAGATCCACCGATACGAGGTGTCGACCACTTCGATGCCCACTTCATCCAGGAATGCCATGTACGCCTTCGACTCAGGGTGAGAAGGTAAGTTGGACAACAGTTCGATTCGATAGGTGTACGTCCCAGGTTCAACTTGTTTGAACACATATCTCATCAAACGAAAGGATTCGAGCGCCCATCCGGTTTGAGCCATCTCATTGAGCCACTTCTCTTCCTTCTCATAATCAACAAATATGCGATAGACCGTTTTCGTCTTCATGTATCCAACTCCTTCGTCCATTCATGACCATGTCGCACCAGTTCTTCTAGCCGATTTAATTCTGACCGGAGTGCCTCTCGACCAGTTTCCGTGATCTCATACTCTTTCTTCCGCCCTGTTCCTTCGAGTGCCTCAATCCAGCCTCTTTCGACTAAACTACTAAGAGCCCCATATAATGTACCGGGTGCAAGCTGAACTCGCCCATGACTCAGTTCCTGGACAAATTGCATTATGCCGTACCCGTGCCTCGGGACTTGCAGGGAGAGTAATATATAATAGACTGCCTCGGTTAATGCGCCTGTACTTGACTGTTGCGTCACGTATCCTGCTCCTTTGTATCGTTATTCGTTATATCGCCATCCGATATATCAAAAATATCCTATTTCTGGTTATAAGGCAAGAGTCATGACAAAATATATTCATTCTCTATATCTAGTCCAATCATTTGTACAACCCGGGGAATCGTGTCTCATCTGATGGAACATGAAAAACAAGGACCCAGTATGTACTGACCCCCTGTGCTGCACTTCATTGTTTCCCACAAACATTGAATGACCTACTTCATTATTTTCTTGTTTCAATCGACCCGTTCTGGCATAACGTTGTTCTAATTTTTTTGAGACTTGAGGTCACTCCGATTGTTCGTCATAAATTGGAATTCACTCATATATAAACCTCCTGACCTTTGATTATCTTATGCTTTATGATTTCATCGTACGAATGGAGATGAAAAGCCCAACCCCATATCCGATGATTGAACCGATGACAATGCCATACATAAACGGAAAATCGACTAACAAAGAGATGATTATCCCGCCAGCCGTTCCAAACACAAGGCCAAGCCCGACTGCTGATTCACGCCATTCGTTCATGTTCACCCCTCCTCTTCCTTCCATTTATTTCATACGAATCGATCGCATTAAACGTTTCATTTTTCCCATCCTATTCCTTCCTACTTTTTCTTTTTTGCACACAAGAAAGGGGTTCAGCACAACTGAATCCCCTCAAAAATTATTCGACTGTCGAGACCTTCTCGGCGAGCGCTGCCTCTTCTTCATGATATTTCTCGACAAAGGCATCAAGTAGCGCCCGTACCTCATCCGTCGATTTCGTTTCCATCAAGTTATGACGGAGCTCGCTCGCCCCACGGAATCCTTTGACATAAACCTTGAAGAAACGGTGCAAGTTCGAAATCGAACGTGGCACGTCTTCTTGGAACTTATCTTGAAGGTCCAGTTGCAGACGCAATAGATCGAGATGTTCTTCCATCGAGTGCTCGCGTGGCTCTTTCTCGAATGCGAACGGGTTCTTGAAAATCCCGCGACCGATCATGACGCCATCGACCCCGTATTTCTTAACGAGCTCGAGTCCCATTTGACGGTCGAGGATGTCTCCATTGATTGTGATGAGCGTATCCGGTGCGATCTCGTCTCGTAGCTTCACGATGTCCGGGATCATTTCCCAGTGCGCGTCGACTTTACTCATCTCCGAGCGTGTCCGTAAGTGAATGGACAAGTTGGCGATATCTTGTTTCAAGATATGCGTCAACCAGTCACGCCACTCATCGAGCTTCGAGTAGCCGAGTCGCGTCTTGACGCTGACCGGGAGTCCACCGGCTTTCGCTGCTTGAATGAGTTCGGCTGCCACTTCTGGACGGAGAATGAGGCCGCTCCCTTTTCCGCGTTTCGCGACGTTCGGTACCGGGCAACCCATGTTGATATCGAGTCCTTTATAGCCCATCTCAGCCATCCCGATACTCATTTGACGGAAATATTCCGGATTGTCTCCCCAGATGTGGGCGACCATCGGCTGCTCGTCCTCGGTGAACGTCAAACGGCCACGGAGGCTGCCTTTCCCTTCCGGATGGCAATAGCTGTCCGAGTTCGCGAATTCCGTAAAGAAGACGTCCGGGCGTCCCGCATGGGCGACGACATGACGGAAGACGACATCGGTCACATCTTCCATCGGGGCAAGTATAAAGAACGGACGCGGAAGGTCGCGCCAAAAGTTTTCTTTCATCGTAAAATCAGTTCCTTTCATCCATACAGTCCAACAAAATCACTCATCTATTCTATTATGTCCGTCGGATTGTATCAACTGACATTACTCATGATCCGTTTCTTTCGAGTGAATGAGTTGAAAAAAGTTCGGGAACCCTTCGGTCAATAAATAATGAAGCACACGATTCGTATATTCCGGTTCAATTGTTCCCGTCCGAAGTAGGGTCTGGAGGACCATCCCATCGATCCCGGCCATCGTCCACGTGGCGACCGCCCGAGTCATCGGTCCTTGTTTGACACCGTAAGCCCGTACAAAAATGGCCTCAATCCGTGTGATCCAATCTTCATACTTCACTTTGAACTTCTGTTGAATATCTTCATTTCCAATCATCGCTTCATGAGCAAGATAAAACTGGAGTCGGCTCTCCGCATCCTTTTGAAACCGTTCCTGCATGCCTTCATAGATTTCCTGGATGATCACGGCCGCTTCTTTTTGATCGTCATGGGAGACGGTCTCAATGCGTTTGACTTCTCCAAGTCCCTCGTCCATCACGTCATATAGAATCGCCTCTTTGGAGGTGTAGTAATGATAAATCGCACCTGTACTGAATCCGGCCCGCTCCGCAATCCCTCGGAGTGTCGTGCCTTTGATGCCCTGTTCGACGATGATTTCACGCGCGGCTTGTAAAATTTTCAACTTTCCTTCGTTCATCATCATCTCGCACCCTCCTCTGTTTTTCATCGCTCATTATATCATAATGATGTGGTGAACTTTCGACACTTCCGTGTGAGCCCGCGACTTCTATTGACAGCGCTTACAATATATTGTTACACTTTTCACATAAGCATAACGAACGTTCGGTATGTTTATCCATTGCATTTATTTCATATCATCTCATTTTCGAAAGGAGTGTCGTTTTATGTTTTTCTTTGAGTCGATTCCTTGGCATAACGTCGTCATGTGGTTCGTCGTACTTGGGCTTTTGATTGGGTTGAATGAGTTCGTCCGTTCCGGTAAACGAGCGAGTCAACTCCTATTCATCGCGCTTCCAATCGCCTTGACTCCGATTTGGCTGTTCGTCGTCGAATCAGAAATAACGTCTTGGTTCCATTGGGTGAAAGTGTATTCCGCATTGACCGGCGCACTAATTTATATGGTCATCCGCTTCACGAACTACCATAAGAAGCACCCTTGGTATTTAGTACTCGTTCCAGCCATTCTCGCTATCAATATCATCGAGGCGGTCATCCGGGAATTTCAAGTCGGATTCATGGGATTTGAAGGGGTCGTCGATGGCATGTACTATATCTCCGGTGGTTGGAACTACGTGAACGCCGTCGCCGGTATTTTGAACGTCCTCCTGATCTGTGGATGGTTCGGCATCTTTGCGACGTCCGGTAAGAAAGTGGACATGATTTGGCCGGACCAGACGAAGTTGTGGATCATCGCATACGGGATTTGGAACATCTCCTATGTTTACTCTTGCGCTCCCGGCAACGCATTCTATTCCGGATTCGCGTTGAATATCGCCGCAACGATTCCGGCCCTTCTTTGGGCGAAAGGTACGTGGATGCAAAACAGAGCCCAGACACTCACAATTTGGATGATGTGGGTCATGACGTTCCCTTACTTCTTTGCGGTCGGTAGTACGTTTAACGTCAGCGTCTCCTATAACCCGACAGCGAACTGGACGCTCGCAATCATCAGTCTCGCTCTAAACGTCGTCCTCGCCGTCATGCAGGTGTCACGCATCGTCAAACGACGTCTCAATCCGTTGAAAGATGAGATGTGGACCGATACCGAAGAATATAAACAAGTCGATGCGTTACGAGAAACAGAATCACCTAATCCAAAGACAGCATGAAAACACCCCATAGCAGTGGAAACTAAATTCCACTTGCTATGGGGTGTTTTAAGCAGAAGAAATGATAACGGATTATCGATCAAAACAAGACGTCGCGAGAGCAGTCGCCCAACATGTAGGACTTACGATGTCTTCAAAATGATTCAGATCCATACATTTCTTCGATCGGCTCGTCTTCCCATCGGATGACGAGCTCACTTGAATGGGATAGACTCAGCTCCACCGTCTCACATGTCGTATCGGTCAACCACATGCAACGGAATAACAGCTGGCGATAACCATACAACTCATCTACGATTTCGAAGCGTCCCGTTTTGACGAACTGACTGAGTTGCTCGATTGGACACATCAAATAGGTCGTTTCACCAAAGCGTGTAAGTGACGAAGAATCCCGGTTCACGTTCGAAATCGTCACGGTAGCGCGGCCTGTCCACACAGGTTCTTTCTTGAACAAATCACGGATTCCATCCGCAAATACGAGACGTATCATCGAACCGGTCACTGCCGCTTCTGTGATGACCGCATCATGTAAGGAAAGCGGGACGCTTCTGTTTCGAATCGTGTATTGTTTCATCGAATTCCTCCTAAATTTACATTTTTGGACGAATCACACTTATCTCATTTGGATAGAAATAGGATCAATTAAAAATAATTCAGATGCCGTTTCATACTCCACCACTTCAGCAGTGATACGTATATTGTGACCAATTCCAAAAGGGTCTGGAATATTTTCGCCCGTTAAATTTAAGCCAGAGTAGTTTACATTACGGAGCTGAAAATTGGGGCCTGGTGTTTCGCCTTCTGTGTAGTCACCCACAAGTATCAAATAATCGAAGCGAGTATCATAACTTCCATGTTTATTTACATATGCAGTATGTGCATCGAATTCAATTACGCTACCTTTATATTCTTTTGCAAAATCTTGAAGCAATGGGTCAGACTCGAAATCCACACTTAATACAGCATTTAATTCTTTATTATTATCTCTTGTCAGCGTTTCTGGTTCTTCTTCAGTTACCTCTTCAACTTCTTCATCATTTTTCGAACTATCTTTTTCGTCTTCAGAGCTATTGCTCTCACTTGATTCATCATTTTCAAATGTGTGATATGTGATGATAATTTCTTCATCTTCTGAAACCCATTGTCCTTCAGAGTAATCAGTTTTCCCACCTATAGAAACTTCTTCAATTTCTCCATCTTTTGTAATCCAACCAGTAACTAAGTCCTCAATTGCTTTTGTTTTAATATCTTTGAATCCACTTTTTTCAAGGTCAGCAATCACTTCTTTATAGTTTTCGCCTTCATAATAGCTAGCAGATGTAGAAATCTTTATTTGACCCTCGTGATCACTTGCCTCATCCCCACATCCAACTAGAATTGAAATCAGACTAAAAATCATTATGCCATTTAAAATTTTTCTGTTCATAAGTCATCATCCTCCTGAAAATCGAATCGTCCATTAATAAAGTATGGCAATAAAAAGATTAGATTTCCACAAGAAGATTATATTTTAACTTATTTCCATTTTATACTTTCTGAAACACATAGTTCTCCACTTGTTTCGTATATCAAGGACCTTTCATTGCCTTCTTCACTTCTGCGATATCGACGTCTTTCCCTTTCGGTAAATGGAAATACTCGTCGAGCCCCGTCTGAACGAGTTCATTCGTACTTCCCATGACCCCAATCAATTCGAACGCCTTATCGAACCGCGCCAACGTCGCGTCTCCATGACTATCGTTACAAAGCAAGATGCCACCCGGCTTCAAATACTGTTTCGTCGCCTGCCCGACAAATCCCGCATATTGCGAGATGACCAAATCGACCGGTTCGATGTCGAGCGGCTGCGTATAGTCTTGACCAAAGAATTCAATGGTACACGGCTCATCATATTCCTTTCTTTGATCAATCAGTTCCTGTACCGTTTCGAGTTTCTTGAAAAAGCGAATCGCCCCTTTGAAACTGTCGACATAGATGACGTGCGGGATGACGAAGGACGGGGCGATATCGACGTGACTTCCGGGATAGAGCGCCCGCTTCACGTCAAAATGTTCGCAATCGTTTCATACATGCGCTTCCGGTCCCCGATCTTTTGTGCATACGCCTCATATGTTTCTGTCACCTGTTCATAGTTCATCGGTATCCTCCTAATATAAGTATCCGAGCAAGTCGAGTGTCCCTTCCGTCCATTGCATTTCTCCTACCGGCTTCACCATCAATTCGTCAAATGGTGCCTCCCCAATCCCTCGTGTCGTCTGGTTTTGGTCATCGATTTGAAGCCACATGCATGTGTTCGATACCGTATGAAACCCGATCCGTTCGTAAAGGTCCGATCGGTCAGCGAATAACAGGAGAAATTCGATCCGATGCTCGTTACCGAGAGCAATCACCCGTTCCATCAGCGCTCCTCCGATCCCGCGTCCTTGCCATTCTTCTTGAACGCATAAGTCGATAATCCCGAGCACTCGAATCGGGTCCCCGTTCAAATTCATCACGCGAAAGTCTAAACCGACTTGCCCGATGACGTGCTGCTGTTCATCAAATGCAATCAATCGAAGATGCGGCAACTGCTTGAAGTAGCTTCGTTCATGATAAAGTGAATCAAAAGACTTCATGAGTAACTCGGTCAACTGTTTGTCGAGTGCCTTCCCGATTTCGAACTCCATCATCTGTTGAATATTCATGTCATTCCCCCGACTATACGTTTTCGATCATACATTCATCATATCAGACATACTCTTTGTTTCTTTGGCGACGAACAAAAAAACACTTATGTTTGAGTCATAAGTACTTTCCCATTTCACCATCACTTTGTTTTAGGTCGTTTCACCAATAACTCGCCCATCAGTTCAGAGACGACCCACTCCTCAACAATCAACCCTTTTTGGAAACGGGAGACGACCATGTCCACCCATTCGATCTGTTTCCCGCTCGCAGGGATGCCCATCATGTTTTCTTGATGTGTCCCGACAAGTGTACGCTGCCACGTGACAGTATCTTCTGTCTGAACGAGTACCTCGACCTTCTTCACCTTGACATCAGGAAGCGCAGTCTTCATCTGTTTTGAGAAACGTCGAATGAATGCATAGCCTTTATACGTCCGTTCCCCTGCATGCGCGACATATTCTGTAGCGAACACTTCGGGGACGACTTCCATCTTTCCGAGCTCCATCACTTGATACGCCGCAAAACGAATCTGTTCCTCTCGATTCATACGTTCGCCTCCTTCAGGTCAAATAGATCATTTGTTGAATCTCCATCGTCTTTTCGCTCGAACTCATGAAGATGAGCTTTGGCGAACTCGAAAAACGTCCGTGGTTCGTCCCTTGTCAACTCTTTGAACGTATGTGTAATCGCCTTTGCCGTGCCAAGGCGCGTCATCAAATAAAGAGCCATCGTTACGTTTACGTACTCTGGGCTAAGTCCCCGTTCGTTGATATAGCGTGAGCGGTAGTGAAGCATACTCGGCTTGGCATAGGTGATTTTTTCCCCAGTCAATAAGGTTAGTTGGTTGGCGATGTCCACGTAATCGAGTGCTTCAGGACCCGTCAACGTATAAGCCACATGTTGATGAGCGTTAGGGTGCAGGAGAACATGAGCGATCGCTTTACCGATATCTTCAGCATCGATAAAACTCACCTTACTGTTACCGGCAGGAATGAATATCTCACGATTCTTCCTAATCTCTTCGGCATGGACACCAGTTAAGTTTTGCATAAAGAAACCTGGGCGAATGTGCGCGTAAGGAATCGATGCCTCCTCAATCATTTTTTCGATTTTATGGTGAGGCGGGAACGGATTTCGTTCAACCCCCATCAACGATAAAAATGAGACGAGACGCACGGATTGTGCCTTCATCGCTTCTACAAACGGTCGAAAGACTTCAGCGTCCCCAATCTGAGGCGGTCGCATCAAGAATACGCGGTCGACGCCATGTAACGCTTCTTCAAACGTACTCGGATCCTCGAAATCCAATCTGACCGCTTTCATCCCCGGATAGCTCTTTTCTAGTTCTTTTATGCGATGTCCTGCCACCACAACGTCTGAATCTCGACCGTTCAAATAGTTGACGACATGTTTCCCTACATTCCCCGTCGCTCCAGTCACGAGAATTGAACCCATCAACCCTTCACTCCTTGCATTCATATTTTAACGCCTATCATCCGATGAACGTGTCCTTGATGATATTTTTCTTTCGTATGCCTCTGTCTTTCAAACGTGTTGAAATCAATTTTGTCATCGTTGGTGAGCTGACAACAAAGTAATTTGCATCATTGTGATATGTCTGAACGTATATCTCGAAGGACACGTGAAAATATTTTCTTCCGGTCATGAGAATAGAACGATTTCTCTTTGCATCGAATCACATGTCATCAAAGCGTTTCATCAGTTTGACTAAATACGCTTTCATGTTAGACACTTCCTCTTCAGTGAACGCTTCAAATACCGTTTCATTCACTTCATCAGAAACACGTCTCAGCTCGTCTACAAGTTTTAAGGTTTCTTCGTTCAGCTTGAGGTACGCAGATCGCTTGTCATGTGGATTCTGCACTTTTTCAACGAAGTCGTCCCTTTCGAGCCTATTGATGATTGCAGAGATGGTCGGTCGGTCGGACTCTAATCGCTGCGCAACTTCTGCTGACGTGATGTTCCCATTGTGAGCCGTGATTTGATTCAGTACCGAGAATTGCGTAGCTGTCAGATTATACTCTTGCAATCGTTTGTCTAACGCTCCCTTTAAAAATCGTGAGGACTTAATCAACAAATAAGACAAATTTTCCAAATAATCACCTTCTTCATTTCGTTCTCGACATTCTTTGGACCCGCTCCCAAAAAAGCGACACTTCTCATATCATATAGTTAGCTTACTTATTATAAGTATACTAACTATATGGGTGTATATCAAATCAAAATGTATCTTCTGAAAAAGAGGGCCTGTCATTTCGCAATAAGCAACATGACAAAGCCCCCTCGAATCTCTTATTCTACTTTCTCCAACCACGCCACTGTCTCCACATGCGCTGTATGCGGGAACATGTCGACCGGTGTCACTTCCATCAAGTGATAGCCACGGTCGGCGAGGTAACGCATATCACGCGCTTGTGTCGCGACGTTACAAGAAACGTACACGATTCGCTTCGGTCCCATCTCGACCATCGTCTCAAGAAACGACTCGGCACATCCTTTACGTGGTGGATCGACGACGATCACGTCCGGATTCACGCCATCTTTCTTCCACTGTGGGAGCATATCTTCCGCCGCACCACATGCGTACGTCACGTTGTCAATCTCATTGACGAGTGCATTTTGTTTCGCGTCCTCAATCGCTTCCGGGACGACTTCGACGCCGTAGACGTGTGCCGCTTTACGCGCGAGGAAGAGACTGATCGTCCCGATACCGCAATAGGCGTCGACGACTTGCTCCGTACCTGACAGTCGTGCGTACTCCAGCGCCTTCCCGTACAACTTCTCCGTTTGGACCGGATTGACCTGAAAGAACGAGTGCGGAGAAATCGTGAACGTGAGTCCTGCGATTTTATCCTCAATCGTCTCATGGCCGTAAAGCAATTTGTTCGTCGGCCCGAGGATGACGTTCGTCTTGTCCGGGTTGACGTTTTGCATGATCGACGTCACGTTCGGGAGACGCTCGACGATGTCGGCGACAATCTCATTCACGCCTTTTAACTTCGTCGTCTTCGTGATGAGGACGATCATCAGTTCACCCGAATGGTACCCGTAACGGGTCATGACGTGACGGATGACACCGCGTCCTGTCTTCTCGTCATACGCCGGCACACCGCGAGCATCCAATACGTCACGGACGACTTGGATCGCCTTGTCATTGCGCTCATCTTGAATCAAACATTCGCTCATCTCGACAATGTCATGCGAACGAGGACGATAGAAGCCCGAGACGAGACGGTCCCCTTCTTGTTTGAACGGGACTTGTGCCTTGTTGCGGTAGCGCCAAGGTTCCGGCATCCCAATCGTGTCATGGACCGGTACGTCGAACTGACCGAGACGCTTGAGCGCATCGACGACGCGTTCCCGTTTTTGGCGAAGTTGACCTTCATAACTGAAGTGTTGCAGCTGGCAGCCGCCACACTGATAAAAGATCGGGCACGGCGGCTCGACCCGATCGGCACTCGCTTCTTTCACGTTCAACAATCGGGCGAACCCGTACTGCTTGTTCGTCTTCGTCACGACGATTTCGACCGTCTCTCCCGGCAATGCGTTCGGGACGAACAGCGTATAGCCGTCGACACGCGCCACACCCGCCCCTTCATGGGTCAGGTCGTGGACATGCACATCGAGACGGTCATTCTTTTTCACTGGTAGCATACGAATGCTCCTTCCATTGCAAATAGGAATGACTGATGTCGTCATTCCTATCTTTTCACTCTGCTTTATCGAGCGAAACATTGAACAATTGCTTGATCATCTGTTCGCGTTCATATTGTGCATTCAACTCTTCCATCTCGCGGATCCGGGCGTTCGGCGCGAGCACCGTCAAATGACGGAATAAGTTCCGCATCTCCCCTGTACACTCCCCGCCGTACTCGCCGTCGATGTTCAAACTCATCGGCTCTGTCGTCTTCATCTTGACGCGACTCGTCTTCACATGTTCGACGAGTGAGCTCGATAAATGCTCTCCACGGAGGAGTAAGCGGACGACATGGATGAATTCGAACAAGTTACATTTCCGCAAAATGAACAAGTCGAATAACCCGTCATTCAACGATGCGTGCGGTGAGATTTTTTCAAATCCACCGACCGAGTTCGAGTTCGATGTGAGAAAGATCATGACTTCCCCTTGGAACGTTCCTTCGTCGTGTTCGAGCTCGATGTACGTCGGTTTGATGAGTGGTAGCTTCTCCATCCCTTTTACATAATACGCAAGCTGACCGAGCGCCGTCTTCAACTTCGATGGCACCTCATACGAGAGCTCGGTCATGATCCCACCGCCGGCGATATTGATGAAATAGTGGATGTCACCTGTCTCTCCTTCGATTTCCCCGAGGTCGACCGGCATCTCGAAGCCGTCACAGATGACGTCGAGTGCACCGACGACGCTCAGTGGAATCCGCATCGCCCGAGCGAAGTCGTTCGTCGTCCCGACCGGAATGAGACCGATCGTCGGACGATTCTCAAGCGGCGCGAGCCCTGAGATGACTTCGTTCAATGTCCCGTCTCCGCCTGCGGCGATGATGAGATCGAACTCGGCCGCTGAGGCCCGTTTTGCTTCGAGCGTGGCATCACCAATCGCTTTCGTCGCATACGTCGACGTCTCATAACCCGCATCCTCGAGGCGGTTCAAAATGTACGGGAGTTCCCGTTTGATCACTTCTTTACCAGATGTCGGGTTATAAATGACCCGCGCACGTTTCCGTTGCATATTGATTCTCTCCCCTATGCTCAACTCGAGCGAAAAGCGAGACACAAGTGTCTCGCCGCCTGCTTAGCGTTTTGCAATCTCTTCGTGGAACAAGCCATCGAGGAGTGCCGGGTTCGCCATCCCTTTCGTCTGTTTCATGATTTGCCCGATGATGAAGCCTTTCGCACGGTCTTTCCCGTTTTTGAAGTCTTCGATCATTTGTGGATGCGCCTCGAACAATTCGAGGATGTAACCACGTAACAAGTTCTCGTCCGAGATTTGGGCGAGCCCGTTCGCTTCTACATATGCTTTCGGCTCAGCCGCTTCTTCCATCATCGCCGTGAAGACACGCTTCGCGATTTTCGATGAAATCGTCCCTTCCGCGATCAAGCGGATGAGCTCTGCGAGTGATTCCGGCGTCAACTTCATCGTCTCAACCGTTTCATTTGACTTGTTCAAGTGACCGAGCACTTCACCCATGAGCCAGTTCGCTGCTGCTTTCGGTTCCGCTCCAGCCGCTGTCGTCGCTTCGAAGAAGTCCGAGAACTCACGCGTCGACGTGAGGGCTTTCGCGTCGTATGCCGAGAGACCGTATTGGCTCATGTAGCGTTCACGACGTACTGCCGGCAACTCTGGAATCGTCGCGCGGATGCGCTCTTTCCATGCCTCATCGATTTCAAGACGGACGAGGTCCGGCTCCGGGAAGTAGCGGTAGTCCGCTGCCCCTTCTTTGACACGCATGAGAATCGTCTTTTTCGCAGCTTCGTCGTAACGGAGCGTCTCCTGACGCATGACGCCACCTGAGAGAAGCAATTTGCGATGACGCGTCTCTTCATAGTCGAGCGCCTTCAAGACGTTTGAGAACGAGTTCAAGTTTTTGAGCTCCGTCTTCGTCCCGAACTTCTCCTGCCCGTATGGACGGACCGAGATGTTACAGTCACAGCGAAGCGACCCCTCTTCCATCTTGACGTCCGAGACGCCAGCGAACGAGAGGACTTCTTTCAAACGTTCGAGATACGCGACCGCATCTTTCGGTGAGCGCATGTCTGCCTCACTGACAATCTCGATGAGTGGTGAACCGGTCCGGTTGAAGTCAACGACCGAGTGCTTCTCGCCCGTGTGATTCATCTTTCCGGCATCTTCTTCTAAGTGCACGCGTTCGATGCGGAATCGTTTCATCTCTCCGTCGACTTCGACGTCAACGTGACCGTTCGAACCAATCGGCTTATCAAACTGCGAGATTTGATACGCTTTCGGCGTGTCCGGATAGAAGTAGTTCTTCCGGTCGAACTTCGTATCTGTCGCAATCTCACAGTTGAGTGCCATTGCCGCCTTGATGGCGAGGTTGACCGCTTCTTCGTTCAATTTAGGCAAGACGCCCGGGTGTCCGAGACAAATCGGGCACGTCTGTGTATTCGTTTCGGCACCGTAAGTGCGTGAGCAGCCACACCAAATCTTCGACTTCGTGCTCAGCTCGGCGTGCACCTCGATCCCGATGATCGTTTCAAAGTTCATCGTAAGTCCTCCTTAGAGCTGTGGCATCTTGAAACCGCCGTTTGCTTGTTCAAAAGCATGGGCCACGCGGTAAAGTGTTGATTCATCAAAGTAGTTCCCGATAATTTGAAGACCGACCGGAAGTCCTTCTGAAAGACCTGCCGGGACCGAGATGGCCGGGATACCGACCAAGTTGACCGGAATCGTCATGATATCGTTCGCATACATCGTGAGCGGATCGTCGAGTTGTTCGCCGAGTTTGAACGCTATCGTCGGTGCCGTTGGTCCAACGATTGCATCATACTCTTCGAACACTTTCGCGAAGTCCTGCTTCATGAGGGTACGAACTTGTTGTGCTTTCTTATAAAACGCATCGTAATAACCAGAGCTGAGCGCATATGTCCCGAGCATGATTCGGCGTTTGACCTCGTCACCGAAACCTTGTTCACGCGAATACGTGAACACTTCGTCGAGCGTGTCTGCTTCAGCGCGGCGTCCGTAACGGATACCGTCGAAACGAGCCAAGTTCGAAGAGGCTTCCGATGATGCGAGCAAGTAGTACGCCGAGAGGGCATACTTCACAGACGGAATCGAGACCGTCTCGATCGTCGCACCGAGAGACTTGAGCGTCTCGATCGCTTTTTCAATCTGTTCACGGACGCCAGGTGCGACACCCTCTGCCATGAATTCTTCCGGAAGTGCGAACTTCATGCCCGTCAAATCTTGGTTGAGCGCTGCCGTATAGTCCGGCACCTCGACCTCTGCTGACGTGGAGTCCATATCGCAATGTCCCGCGATCGTATTCAATAAGTAAGCATTGTCTTCGACGGTACGCGTGAGTGGACCGATTTGGTCGAGTGACGACGCGAAGGCCACGAGGCCGAAACGTGAGACGAGGCCGTATGTCGGCTTCATCCCGACGACACCACAATACGCGGCCGGTTGACGAATCGAACCACCCGTATCCGAACCGAGGCTAAAGAGGACTTGCCCAGCTGCGACCGATGCCGCTGAACCGCCTGAAGAACCTCCTGGTACACGTGTCGGGTCCCAAGGGTTTTTTACTGGTTTGAACGCGGAATTCTCGTTTGAAGAACCCATCGCGAACTCGTCCATGTTCAACTTCCCGATTGTGACGGTACCGGCATCATGAAGACGCTCGACGACTGTCGCATCGTGTGCCGGGACGAAGTTCTCAAGGAACGTCGAGGCACATGTCGTGCGCATCCCTTTCGTGACGATGTTGTCTTTCACACCGATCGGCATGCCGAAGAGTGGATTGTCTGACGTTTTCGCCAGTTCATCCATGCGTTTCGCCTGTTCGAACGCATCTTCGTTCAGTGTCAAAAATGAACCGATTTGATCATCTGTCGCTTCGATTCGGTCGAACGACTCTTTGACGAGGTCCGTGACCGTGACTTCGCCTTCTTTTAATAGCGTGTGCAGTTTCGCTACACCGTGGTCAAATAAACTCATGAAAGGCCTCCTTACTCAAAGACCGCAGGGACACGGACTTGACCGTTCTCCCAGTCGGGTGCCATCCGTTCGACTTCCTCACGTGGAAGCGATGGACGAACCTCGTCTTTGCGTAGTACGTTTTTCAAATCTAGGGCATGGGTCGTCGGTGCGACGCCCGTTGTATCCAGCTCATCGAGTTGCTCGGCGAACTCGAGAATTTTTGTCAATTGCTCCGTGAAGTGCGTCACTTCTTCATCCGTGATCGCAAGTCGGGCAAGTCCGGCGACGTGCCGAACTTCAGCTTCTGTAATGCGAGCCAAAATTCCCACCTCCAACAGTTTTCAATACATCGTTCATTATCATACCACTTTTTCATAAGACAAAAAAGAAAATCTATCTCGTTTCAAATTGTGTCATTTTTAATAAAGTAGGGGAATCTCGTCTGAATATTGACCCGCTTTCGAAATTAGCTATACGGTCGATGACAGATTCTGATTATGCTAAAGGTAGAACAGATTCGTAAGGAGGAATCGTATGTCGATTCGGAATAAACTGATTACTGCTTTTAGCATCATGTTTGTGTTGCTTCTCGGTGTAAGCGGTTACTCGTGGTATGCCCTGAACGTATCAAAAGCAGCACAAGAAGACATGACCGTCTCCTGGGTACCTGGGATGGACCAAATTCATCAAGTTGATAAACAGCTGCTCGAAATACATCGTCACTTGGTTCGTCACGCCCTCGTCGATGACGCGGTGACGAAACAAAACATTGAGCGGGACATTCAAGCGTCCGTCGCGATTTTGGAACAGCGGATGGATAGCTATGACGATACGATTATCGCGGACGAGAATCAACAACTTTTCAATCAAACAAGTGCGAATTGGACCGACTATCAGAACGTGATGAGTGAACTTCTTCGTATCTCAAACGAAGAAGGTACAGCTGCCGCTGAAACATATATCCGTGATACAGCCGATGCAAGCGCAGATACACTCTCGAACTCCCTTGGCCTCCTCGTCAACTTGAATCGCGAGGAAATCCAGACAGACACAGCCGCCGCCGCTGAGCTGTTCGACCAAGTTCAACTCACACTATTCATCGTCCTTGGAATCGCCGCCGTCATGACCATCCTCATGATGCTCTTCATCTTCCGATCAATCTTTGAACCACTAAAAGAGTTCAAAACGAAGATGCATGAGCTCGCCACGAGTGATGGGGATTTGACGACGTCGATTCCTGTAAAGCGCCGTGACGAGTTCGCCGGACTCGCACGTGACTTTAATCAGTTCATCGCCAACCTGCGTCAGTTAATTCTTCAAGTGAACGACGTGACGAAAGGGGTGACGAAACAATCGACACATATGTACGAAGAGTTGAAAGAACTCGACACATATATGACGACGACCGCTGCGACGACAGAAGACTTGACCGCCGGTATGCAACAAACGGCCGCAAGCGCACAAGAGATGAACGCTTCCGCCTCAGATATGGAGCGGACGATTCACCACATCGTGACGATGGCCGATGAACGAAAAACGGAAGCGAGACAAATCGATGAACGCGCCCTCTCCCTCAAGTCGCACGCAGTGGAGGCGAAAGAGAACGCGATCAGCGTCCTTCAGTCGACGCGTGCAAACTTGGAGAAAGCGATGCAAGATGCGAAAGCCGTCCGTGAAATTGCGACGCTCACAAACGACATCCTCGACATCGCCGCTCAGACGAACCTATTGTCGCTCAATGCCTCGATCGAAGCGGCACGTGCTGGTGAGGCCGGACGTGGATTCGCCGTCGTCGCCGACGAGATCCGAAAACTCGCCGAGACGAGCCGGGCGACCGTCGAACGTATTCAAGTCATCTCAACAACCGTCCTTCATTCGGTCGATCATTTGAACGAGAGCTCCGGACAGATGCTCAACTTCCTCGACACGAACGTCTTGAAAGACTATGATCAACTGGAAGTGGCGGCCGGACAATATAGCTCGGACGCGGGACGTTTTGAGACGACCGCGACCGAATTCGCCACTGCTGCTGGAGAACTCGAGCAGTTGACTTCGAACATGATCGGCGTCATTCAAGATGTAGCGACGACCGTCAACAACGGGGCACTCGGCACGCAGGAAATTGCTGAAAAAGTGACGATGTCCGTCGAACGTTTCACCGAACTGAACCACGCGACTGAACAATCGCAACAAAAGATGGAAGAACTCGACTCACTGATTCGCCAATTCAAGGTATGAAAAGAACCCGCCGACATATGTCAGGCGGGTTTTCTCATCAGGCGGCAGATTGCACCGTTTCTTTTTTACGTTCGAGTTCGAATCGTTTCGTCTCGGCGACAACCACGCCTGAGAGGAACAGTAGTCCAATCAAGTTCGGAATCGCCATGAGACCGTTGAACACATCCGAGATGGACCAAATCAAATTCAAGTTCGTCGTCACCGCACCGAGTCCTGCGACTAAAATATAGAGGACACGATACGGGACAATCACTTTCTCCCCAAGTAGATAATACGCCGAACGCTCCCCATAATAGCACCAGCCAAGGACGGTCGAATAGGCGAAGAAGACGAGTGAGACCGTCACGATGATTTCCCCAATCGGTCCTAAGAAATACGCGAATGACGCTTGTGTCAGAGCAATTCCTTCAAGCCCTTCCGTATATTGACCACCCATGACAATCGTGAGCCCCGTGATTGAACAGACGATGAGCGTGTCAATCAAAACTTGTGTCATCGAAACGAGTGCTTGTCGTCCCGGGAAGTCGGTCTTCGCTGCCGCGGCCGCGATCGGTGCAGATCCAAGTCCTGCCTCGTTAGAGAACACACCGCGCGCGACCCCGTAGCGAATCGCTGCACCTAATGCACCACCGCCGATGGCTTCGGCACTGAATGTGCTCGAGAACATCGTCGATAAGGCACCTGGTACCAATTCAAGGTTCATAATGAGAATCACGAGCCCACTTCCGACATACGCTAAGATCATGAACGGTACGAAGATGCCGACAACTTTCCCAATCGATTTGACACCACCTAAGATGACAAACGCTGTGACGGCCATCATGCCGACTCCTGTCACGACCATTGGGACGTCAAATGAGTTGTTCAGGGCGAGACTGACCGAGTTTGTCTGTACCCCATTCCCGATACCAAAGGCTGCGACCGATGCGAATAACGCAAACAACATACCGAGCCACTTTTTCTTCAATCCGTGTTCTAAGTAATACATCGGTCCCCCGGCAATCTCACCGCGTTCATCGACGACACGATATTTGACGGCAAGGATCGCCTCCGCATATTTCGTCGCCATTCCGACGAAACCAGATAACCACATCCACACGACGGCACCCGGTCCCCCGAGGACGATCGCCGTTGCGACACCGACCATGTTTCCGGTACCAACCGTTGCCGCCAATGCCGTCATGAGTGCCTGGAAATGCGAGATGTCCCCTCGTTGCTTCTTCTTCGGTTTATCATTCTTCGGAATAAATGCCTCTTTCAAGCCGACACCTAGCCTCGTCACCTGAATAAAGCCAAGACGAATCGTCAGGAAGACTCCCGTCCCGACGAGTAAGATTAATAAATGTGGCCCCCATACGAGATTTGACAAACTCGCCAGCCAACTTTCAATTTGATTCACCGTGTTGCTCTCCTCCTACGTTCTTGATTTGAGCGCTCTCCCTATATTTTTCAGAACATTCGCAATCGAGTCAAGGCAAGGTATTGTAAGTAAGCGGTTTCAACACGTTATATAATTGTTACATTTCCCTTTCGACCTTGTTGTTATAAGCTTTCTGAAAACACTTTCGAAATATGATTGTAATATAACTCTAATTAAACAAGCATCGATTTCAAAAATGAAATCGATGCTTGTTTCTCTTCACGAGCAAATGGCAGCCACGACATCTTCCACGTGCCCTTTCACTTTAACGTTGCGCCACTCTTCTTCAATATAGCCGTCCTCATTGATGAGAAAGGTCGAACGGACGATGCCGTAGTACTCTTTGCCGTAATTTTTCTTCAGCTGCCACGCGCCATAAAGTTCCGACACCTCATGGTCCGCGTCAACGAGCAAATCAAACGGCAGGTCATTCTTCGTAATGAAGTTCTGATGTTTCTTTTGACTGTCCGCCGAAATCCCGAGGACGACCGCCCCTTCCATTTTCGGCATCGCATCACGGAAGTCGCACGCCTCTGTCGTGCAACCCGGCGTCGAGTCGCGGGGATAAAAGTACAAGACGACCTTTTTACCTCGATAATCTTCAAGCGAAATGATGTCTCCGTTTTGATTCAGTAATGAGAATGTTGGTGCGAGCATCTGTTTTCCTCCTTAGCCAAACGACGGGTCGACGAGTTGTTCGTCGTAACCATCGACTGCTTCTTCTAGTTTAGTTTTTAGCGGGTCCAGCACTTCGATATACTGAATCGGATTTTCCGTCGCAGCCGCTTCTCGAAGTGTCTCCTCGTTGTCCGTATACCATTTCTCATACGCTTTAAAATAATCGGTCATGATCGTTTGGTTCTCCTCAACTGTCAACGTCTCTGCCATGAGCAGGAAGACGTTATTGTCTGCCTCGAGCGCCATATAGTCGGTCTGGGCATTGACTTGATCATAAATGGGGCCAGCCTCATCCTCCGGAATCTCAGCAAGACGGGCGTTCGCCTCGGCATTGACCCCATATTCATTCGCCTCCACCCCGATGAGGAGCTCACTGACATCGGCGATCACATCCTTTGGCAATGCAGCCGGTGTGATGACGAGTGACCAGTCCTCCCCTTCCTTCACAGCGACCTTACTGAGTCGGTTCGGAAGCGGGTTGCCGTCTTGGTCGACCATTTCGTGGACAAGAAATGCCACATCTTCGTCCTCGTTGACCCAACTCTCATAGATGTCACCTGGGGCAATTTGGCGGGTGACGGCACCGGTTGCCGGAAGATCGGTTAACCGTCCGGCATAATCGATGCTCGCGAGCGTTTCAGCATCGCCCGACTCGAGCGCCGCCTGATAGTCTGCGTACACTTCCGTCACGGCATCCAGCAATGGCCGTTCCGTTTCTTCTACCGTCGATTCTTCATCGTTACCACATGCCCCGAGCATAAGGACAAGGAGTAGCGGAATGAACCATTTTTTCATGTTGTTCGTCCTTTCTAAAGCCGTGTTCTCCCCCATCCTACCATGACTCGATTTCTCGCTCCAATGCCATGTGTTTCTGGAAAATTGTTTCACTAGGATTTCTACGATAATTTCGATACAATACAGACGTAAGCGCTTTAACGCTCAACATCACTTTAAGGGGGAACGAGAATGATTCCATACAAACATGAACCATTCACAGACTTTACACAAAAAGAGAATGCCGATGCTATCCAGGCGGCAATCGAGAAAGTGAACGGTGAGCTCGGGAAAGACTATCCGCTCGTAATCGGTGGGGAAAAGGTTACGACGGAAGGTAAAATCACGTCTTACAACCCGGCTAACAAAGAAGAAGTGATCGGTCGCGTCTCAAAGGCGAACCAAGAGCTCGCAGAACGTGCGATGCAAGAAGCACTCACAGCGTTTGACTCATGGCGCCATGTCGACCCGTCCGTCCGTGCAGACGTCTTGTTTAAAGCAGCGAACATCGTCCGCAAACGTAAACATGAGTTCTCGGCGTACCTCGTCAAAGAAGCAGGTAAACCATGGAACGAAGCAGATGCGGATACGGCAGAAGCGATTGACTTTATGGAATACTATGCACGTCAAATGCTCGAACTCAAGCCAGGTAAGAAAGTCGAGAGCCGTCCAGGCGAATACAACCGATATGACTACATCCCACTCGGGGTTGGGATCGTCATCAGCCCATGGAACTTCCCGTTCGCAATCATGGCCGGTACAGCAGTCGCGGCGATCGTGGCCGGTAACACGATTCTCTTGAAACCAGCTTCGACGACACCGATCATCGCTGCAAAATTCGTTGAAGTGATGGAAGAGGCAGGTCTTCCAAAAGGCGTGCTCAACTTCATCCCTGGACCGGGCACAGAAGTCGGTGACTACCTCGTCGACCATCCGAAGACGCGCTTCATCAGTTTCACAGGATCACGTGATGTGGGCCTTCGTATCAACGAACGTGCTTCTAAATTGAGCGAAGGGCAAATCTGGCTCAAACGCGTCATCGCAGAGATGGGCGGAAAAGACACGATCGTCGTCGACGAATCAGCCGACCTCGAACTCGCTGCACAATCAATCGTCAAGTCGGCCTTCGGTTTCTCAGGTCAGAAATGCTCTGCTTGCTCACGTGCCGTCATCGTCGACAGTGTATATGACACAGTGCTCGATCGTGTCGTCGAACTTACGAACGAACTCTCTGTTGGGAACACAGAGAAGAACGAACACTTTATGGGACCAGTCATCGACGCAGCAGCCTTCAAGAAAATCACATCGTACTTCGATGTCGCAAAAGAAGAAGGACGCATCGTCGCAGGTGGAAACGCTGATGACTCGACAGGATACTTTGTCGAGCCGACCGTTGTCGCAGACGTTGACCCGAAAGCGCGCCTCATGCAAGAAGAAATCTTCGGACCAGTCGTTGCGTTCACAAAAGCAACAGACTTCAAAGAAGCAATCGAGATTGCGAACAACACCGAGTACGGTTTGACGGGTGCGGTGCTCACGCGCGACCGTGTAAATCAAGAATTTGCTCGCCAAAACTTCCACGTCGGTAACTTGTACTTCAACCGTGGTTGTACAGGCGCAATCGTCGGCTATCAGCCGTTCGGTGGATTCAACATGTCCGGAACGGATTCAAAAGCAGGTGGCCCGGATTATATCCATCTCCACATGCAAGCGAAGACAACATCTGAAACGTTCTAATTGATAAAGAGACGGTCCCTTAGGGTCGTCTCTTTTGATTCAGTGTGCTTTAAATGTCTGATCAAACATAATCGCAATCTCTTCTTGATGAAGGAGGAACAGTTCGAACAAGTTCGGATCGAACGTCCCGTGCATGTCTCGCATTGTCGCAATCGCGTCTTCGTGTGAAAAAGCAGATTTATAAGGCCGGACGGTCCTGAGTGCATCATACACGTCGATAATCGTGACAATCCGCGCTTCAAGTGGAATCGCTTCATCTTTCAACCCTTTAATATACCCAGTCCCATCCCAGCGTTCATGATGATAGAGCGCGATATGATAGGCCATTTGGATGAAGTAATTTTGAGGGAACTGAGCCTGCAAAACTTTTAATACTTCGCCTCCGACATACACGTGGTCACGCATAAGGACCCATTCCTCATCGGATAATGTATTCGCCTTCAGTAGGATTGAGTCCGGGACCGAAATTTTGCCGATGTCATGGAGCGGTGCCGCTAGTCGAATCCCTTCGATGAATAGCAGTGAGACATCTGGATGATGGTGTTCATATAAAATCGACGCAAATAACGTCGATAAATCCTGCACCCGTTCGATATGGTTCCCCGTCTCATTGTTACGGAGAGCCGATAGGCGTAAAAGCGTCCGAACGAGTCCTTCTTGATAATCGATCAATTCTTTCTCACGCTGCGCGAGAACACGCTGCGCTTCTTCCCGGCTCGCCTCGATCCGATGGCGTTCGACGGCTCCAAGAAGGGCGCTACTAAAGTCTTGTAACGCTTGTTGTTCATATTCCGTGTACGTTCGCTCTGTTACAACGGAATCGAATCCGACAAATCCCTGACACATCTCCCCTTGCATCATCGGGACCGCGAGCAGACTTTGAATCGACTGTGGTTCGAGGATTGCGCGGACTGCATTGTCTTCTGGCAAGTCAACTACACGAGGAATATACATTGTCTCGCCCGCCACGTGCGTGTTGACCCACTCCGGCAATACGTCGATTGGCACGTCTTGAAGATTGGCGATCTCGGCTGTGATCCCATCGGCGCACCATTCGAACGTGTTATGACAGACTTGATTCGTGAAATCGTAATCAAACACATAGACGCGGTCGACCGCAAAGTAATGTCCGAGTTCGGCTAGCGACTGGTCAACCCGCTTTTTAAAATCCGCAATCTCTGTCGTCAAAAAGCGATTGAGGAGTGACGAAAGCAGGTGATGAAGTCGCTCTTGTTGTTGTAACTGTAACGTCAATGATTCATGCGAAGTTGCCACGTGCCAAACCTCCCCTATCAACTAAAATGAAATCAATCGTTCCATGCACTTCTTTTACCCAATTTTCAGTCTTTTTATCCTAGTTTATCCATTTGAAAAGCCAAGTGGTGACCACCCGACTTTTGATTATACTTGTTTCAATAAATTGGCCATCTCGATGGCGGAAGTCGCCGCTTCCCATCCTTTATTGCCTGCTTTTGTTCCCGCACGCTCAATCGCCTGTTCAATCGTCTCCGTCGTCAACACGCCGAAGATGACCGGGACTTCGGATTGATAGCTCGCCTGTGCGATCCCTTTTGCCGCTTCGTTACAGACGTAATCAAAGTGTGGGGTCGCACCACGGATGACGGCACCGAGCGTGATGACCGCATCATAGTTTTGACTCATCGCCATCTTTTTCGCGACGAGGGGAAGTTCGAACGCACCCGGGACGAACGCGAGCGATACATCCTCTTCTTTCACCCCATGACGCTTCAAAGCATCCTTCGCCCCGTCAAGCAGACGCATCGTAATCAAGTCGTTGAACCGGCCGACGACGATTCCAATCTTTAACCCTTCTCCAACTAAGTTTCCTTCAAATGTATAGGTCATGTCCTTTCTCCTCCAATATGATTCATTTTGAGTTGTTTCGTCATTCGATACGATTCGTTCGCCTCGTGCGCTCCGACATGAATCGGAACGCGTTCGACGACCATGATGCCACACGATTCCAAGGCATCGACTTTCTCAGGGTTGTTTGTCATGAGCCGGACACGCTTCACTCCGAGGTCACGGAGCATCGCCGCGCTCACCCGGTAGTCCCTAATGTCCGGATGAAACCCGAGTACCACGTTCGCCTCGACCGTATCCAATCCTTTCTCTTGAAGTGCATACGCCTTCAATTTGTTCAACAGCCCGATGCCCCGCCCTTCCTGACGCATATAAAGCACGATGCCTGACTCCTGCTCGATTCGTGCCATCGCGGCATCGAGTTGCGGACCACAATCACACCGGAACGACCCGAAGACGTCACCCGTCAAACATTCCGAATGAATGCGTACGAGCGGGATGTCCGTGAGCGTCTCGGTGACGAGGGCTACGTGCTCCTGCCCATCAAACCGATTCTCGTAGCCAATCACTCGAAACGTCCCTTTCGATGAGGGTAGCGCTACGTCTGCTTCGCGCGTGACGAGGTTTGTCTCCATATACCGGACTAGCGCTTCGATTGTGATGAACGCCAACCCATGACGTTCAGCGACTTGGACCAAATCGGGTACGCGCGCCATCTCCCCGTCCTCTCGAATGATTTCACAAATGACTGCTACCGGCTCACTTCCCGCGAGACGCGCCAAGTCAACTGAAGCTTCGGTGTGACCTCGGCGAACCGAGACGCCGCCTTTTTTCGCAATCAGCGGGAATAGATGCCCCGGTCGCTGGAAGTCGGAAGGACGGGAAGATGGGTTCGCCAGTTCACGAACAGTGTGAGACCGTTCCCTCGCCGAGATCCCGGTCGTCGAATCGATATGGTCGACACTGACCGTAAACGCTGTACCGTGCGGGTCCGTACTGTTCGTCACCATCGGCGAAAGATCAAGACGTGCAGCCACTTCTTCCGCGACAGCGCTACAAACGAGCCCTTTCCCTTCCGTAATCAAAAAGTTCATCGTCTCAGGTGTCATCTTGTCTCCTAGTACGACAAAATCTCCTTCATTCTCGCGGTCCTCGTCATCCACGACGATGATGGGACGTCCTCGTCTCAATTCCTCAAGCGCCCGTTCAATCGAATCAAACATTACCATCCCGCCTTTCCATATCCTTGTTCCGCCAATGACTCGAGTGTCATCTTCGACTGCCCGATTACTTTTTCCATATATTTCGCTAACAGATCACATTCTAAATTGACCAAATCACCCGTCTGTTTCGTTCCTAGAACGGTCTCGCTATACGTATGTGGAATTAACGATAGTGTGAATCCTCGCTCCGACACGTCAAACACGGTCAAGCTCGTTCCGTCTACGGAAATCGATCCTTTCGGTACGATGTAGGAGAGAAGCGCACGTTCACATCGGATGTCGACATACACCGCATTCGCGAGCTGTCGCTTCTTCGTGATTCGTCCGACCCCGTCGACATGGCCGGACACAAAATGCCCGCCGAATCGTCCGTTCGCCGACATCGCCCGCTCGAGATTGACACGTATTCCCGGTTTGACCCCTTCTAAACTCGACGCCTTCAACGTTTCCGGCATGACATCGACAGAGAACGTCGTGTCATCGAACGTCGTCACCGTGAGACAGATCCCATTCACGGCAATACTGTCCCCGATCTTCACATCATCGAGCACATTCTCAGCTGACAAGACGAGTCGTAAAGATGGCCCGTTGCGCTTGACCGCTTTGACCGACCCGATTTCTTCTACGATTCCCGTGAACATCAGAACGCCCCCTTTCGAAAGACGACTTTCAAGTCGGGTCCGACCGTTTCGACCTGATGAATCATAAAACGGGAGATGTCCTCAATCGAACCAACCTGTTGTGAGCGATAGACGCCATGTTTCCCGCCGAACACCCGTGGTGATTGATAGGCGACCCATTCATCCACGTAGCCTCCGTCAAGGAGTGATGTGACGAGCGTCGGACCGGCCTCGATCAATACACGCCCGATTCCATTCGCGTATAGTGTTTCGAGGACCATATCGAGCGACGTATAATCGAATAATTTGACGCCGACAGCTTGAGCTCGTTCACGTCGCTCTGCTTCATCAGACGAAGTGAAGAGGAGCACCGGGACGTCTTCTGCGGTCCGGGCCAGCGTACTGGCGAACGGTAATCGTAGGTCACGGTCGAGCACGACCCGTTTCGGTTGACGCGTCTCATGACCCAATCGAACCGTGAGCGACGGATCATCCGCAAGCACCGTGCCAATCCCAGTCAAAATCGCATCGACCGTGGCACGTAGTTCATGCACATCACGACGGGCTTCCGGGCTTGTCACCCATTGACTCTCTCCCGTCTCCAAGGCGACTTTCCCATCTAGGCTCGTCGCCGTCTTCAAGATGACATACGGTCGTTTCGTCTCAAGCGACCGCAAGAACGCGGGATTCAATGCCCGCGCCTCCTCCTCAAGCAGACCGACTTTGACCTCGATACCGGCCGTTTGAAGACGAATAATCCCATTACCTGCAACGAGCGGGTTCGGATCCTTCATGGCGACGATGACACGTTTGATGCCCGATTCCACGATCAGATTTGCGCACGGCGGCGTCTTGCCTTGATGCGAGCACGGTTCGAGCGTGACATATAATGTCGCCCCGTATGCAGCGGGACCAGCCATCCGGATGGCATGGACCTCTGCATGTGGTTCGCCCGCCTTGAGATGGGCACCCGTTCCGACGATGCGTCCGTCTTTGACGAGCACGGCACCGACGAGCGGATTGACACCGGTTTGACCATCGGCTGATTTGGCCAATTGAATGGCCTGTTCCATGTACTGTTTCATCTTTCTCCCTCCTTTTTCCGTACAAACAAAAGACCCTAAGGAAAGGTCCTTAGGGTCTTGGTGGGAGGGTTCCGTCGCTTTTGGGCAAGCCAAATAAACGTTTTCTATACAGAAAAGCGTACGACGAAGCACAGGTCACGCGGACCTGTTTTTTGTTCCTTCTCCCATCCAGACTATACTGTCGGCTCTAGAGTCTCACTAGATCCACCGTTCGCACACGTGCGCCCGGGTCACGGACTTAGGGCATGGGCCCATCACCGCCGGTTGGGAATTTCACCCGACCCCGAAGGAATATTTGTTTGTACAGATTTACTGTATCGCAATTATTTTTATTACGCAAAACAAAGAACGCCACTCGTGAGAGTAGCGTCCCGATTATGCGAGAAAGAGGACGACGAGAAGTCCAACAATCCAGCAATAATATGAGAAATATTTCAATTCGCCTTTCGCCATGATGTGCTGGAACCACTTCAACGAAATGGCCGTCAACACGTAAGATGCGATGAATGCCAGGATGAGCGGACCGAACAAGTCACGCGTCTCTGGATTCGTAAAGAGCGTCGGACCATCCAAAATCATCGTCCCGAGACTGATTGGGATGAACAGGAAGAACGAGAAACGAAGTGCCGATTCTTGCTTGATGCCGAGTAACATCGCCATGACGATTGTCGCCCCGGACCGACTGATTCCGGGAATGAGTGCCACGGCTTGCGCGAGCCCGATCAATACGGCGTCACGAAGCGTGATGCCACCGTCTCCTTTGTTCCCTCGCATGTCTCGGATGAACCAAAGGGCGAGTCCCGTGATGATGAGCGTATACCCGACTGTGGCCACGCCACCGAGCACTTCTCCGATCCAGTCCCCGAAAAGGACACCAAAGACACCGGCTGGCACCGTTGCAACGAGTAGTAATCCGATGAACTTCACATCGACCATCGTCTCGTCCGTTCGGTCTTTTTTGAATAAGAAGGTCCACAAACTCACGATGAGGCGAACAACATCCTTTCGATAAATCGTTAAGACAGCGAGAAGCGAAGCGAAGTTTACGAAAACTTCAAATGACAATCCCGGCAAGTCAATGTTAAATAGTTCTTGGAAGATAACGAGATGTCCACTCGATGAAATCGGAATCGGCTCAGTGAAACCTTGAATCAATCCAAGCAACGTATAAAATAACCAAACTGTCATAGTGATGATCCTCTTTTCTGTTTTTCACTCAATGCGGCTATTTTAGCAGAATCGGACTTTCATTGACCAGTCGTTTAATTTTTTTTGAACTAATTTCATAATTCGATTGATTAGTCTGAAAATTAAATTTATTATAGAAGGGTACTCATCTGGAGCGAAGGCGATGACCCCAACTCTCCAGTTGGGTACTTTTTTATAAAATATGACAATTTTGGATGATTAAAACTTTATGTTTACATTTCTCACGATATTCGATTTAATTTGTAATAGAGCTGTTACCATTTTTTGAAATTATCAACTGAGTCTTTAGTCCTACCTAATTCTTAGGAATTGTTTAAAAAATTTCAAATTCACGTTAATAAATCCAAAAAACAATCCGATAGTATGATTGTAGAAGCATTTTTTTCATCTTTGTCGGTTCAGATTTGAGTCCACGGAAGGAGGAACCATCATTGAGTCAAACGCTATCCACTAAATCCCATCACTTGTCCACCGAACAGCAAAGGATGATCCATTGCATCCGCCTTCTCGGGGACTTGCTGAAGGAACGTCCACGCCGGTCTGTCTACCGTCGCTTCGCGATGGAACAGAAATGGCCATCCCCTGAATCCATCATTCGTCAGTTCGGGTCATGGGCTGAGGCACTTGCCATCGCAGGCTATGAATGGCATGGAGAATCTACTGTCGAATTGCCAGACAAAATGCCGAAGTATACACGTGAGGACATCGTCGAGACGCTCGCACTTTATTCGCGAGACATGGGCTCGATTATCACCTTGAAGAAGTATCAGCAATGGCGAAAGCTCCATCCGAAGGCACCGAGCCATTATCATATCGTCAAAACGTTCGGTTCGTGGCATGATGCCTGTGCCGAAGCGGGCCTTGAGGCGAGTGTGACCTATTCGAAAACAGAACTATCCGATGCTCTTCGTGAAGCCATTCAAGAAATGGGATTTTCGCTTTCATTCGAAGCGTATCGTGAATGGGCGAAGCGGAATAACAAACCTTCAACAAAAGCCATTTTACATCGCTATGGCTCCTGGTCAGCCGCTGTTCATGCGGTTGAATCTGAACTTTATAATACGAACTCATAATCATTTCATACAAAAGGAGGATTCCCGTGCGGAGGTCCTCCTTTTATCTGACTTCTGTCGATAGGTCGTGATAGTGGGCGACCCGGTCACGTCCATTGAATTTTGCCCCGACATACATAGCCCTGTCCGCATGCCGCAATACCGTATCGAGGTCCTCATACTCATGAATCGTTTCGATCCCAATACTCGCCGTCACGGTGATTCGCATTCCTTCTGTCCCAAAATCATGCTGTTTCAAGGTTTCCCGTATCTTCTCACCGACTAGATGGGCTGCCGCCTCATCCATTCTCGGGAAGACGAACACGAACTCTTCTCCTCCGTATCGTGTCATCAAATCCGTCGCCCGGACATTTCGTGTGAAGAGTTGACTTGCTTCAATCAACACCTCATCTCCGAACGCATGTCCATACGTATCGTTGATTGACTTGAAGTGATCTAAATCGATGAGGAAGAGCGAGAGTGGATAAGAGGCGACATCGTTTAATCGTTCTTTTGTCCAACTCCGTAATGCCCGCTGATTATGTAATCCGGTCAGTGGGTCCGTCAAACTCTCCTGTTGCAAACGATTGCGTTCGTCGATTCGCTCGATTGACCACGATAACGTTTTAAGGAGCCTGTTCACTTCGACGGCAATCGGTGTCTCGTATGCCCCGTTGGCTGTCGTCGATACCATGCAGCTGACAGCCGTTTCTGCTCCCCAAACCGGTGGAATGACAAGCGCCGAGTGATGCAATTCCTGTTGTTGTCGTTGCAGCTCAGGATGCCATTCATGTAATGAGTCGTAAACGAAACACGACTCATCTACATCTTGATAGCGCTCGATTATAAATGCGTCCGGCACACTCGGGATGATGCGACCCGTCATGTCATAAAACGTCCGCTCCCCTTTTCTGTTGACTTGAAGCCAACCACGCTCTACTTCAACAATGTCACGTAGTCCGTTCCAAAATTTCTCAATCAACAGCTGCTCGCTATTTACTCGATATAACTGTTCCTTCAAACGTTCGACCTGGTCGACTTTGGATTTCGTCTCTTCCGTCTCCGTCGCTTTTGACATTGTCATTTTTAAAATGGACAAGACGAAGAACGTGACGATAAAGCCGACATAATCGAACAATAAATATGCCTCAATCGCAATCATCGTAAATAACAATTCGAGCGATACGACAAGCCAGTCGAAACGAATCAGACGGAACATGATCGGTAGCGGGATTCGTTCCCCGACCATAAAGTAAGACAGGGCAAAACTCATCGTGAGCACGAGGAAGAGCATTCCTAAAAATGCGAGCATCGCTACGCCTTGTTGAATCAAGTGAACAGATTCTCCGATTCGTCCTCCAAGCCCAATATAGGTGAGTCCCGGTAACAAGACGAGGAGACTTTCAATCACCGTGTTAAGCGGATAAAAATGCAAGAATCGTCTGCGTCCGACCTTGTGATTGAAGGCCCGTGCCTGAAATGTAAGAAGGAGTAACTGCCCCATCAGGAGAGCTGGAGCAAGTCCATACAGGAAAAAAGTGATGAAGACGAACATCTCATGAAACGTGAAATGCAAATGTCTACGTTTGAGCGGGTTCATGACAAACAACGCACCAAGCGTATAAATAAACCAAAACAACGGCCAATCGAACGAATCAAGATGTTGGATGGTCAAATAAGTCACACCCGTGAAGACGAGCATCCACGCGAGCCAGCTCCGAACCAGATACTTCCGAAATCGCATCGTCTCCCCCCTCTTCTCGTTCATTTTTTCTAGTATGACCCGTAATGCAAAAACATTCCAGCAATTGTTTGAAAGTTGAGACAATGAAATATTGAAAAGATTCCCAATTCAATGTTTCGCTAATATTGATGTCGGCAACAACCTTTATAAGAGGGGGCTAACCATGGACTTTTCTCTATTCCTGATTACGTTTTTGTTCATCTATTCGCTTACCATCACATTTCTCTATTTACGGAAACAGAAGAATACTTAGAAAGGGCGGCCCTCACAGAAGGACCGCCCTTAACCATTACTTCGCTTTAACATAAGAAATTCCGATTGACCCGGAGCCCGTATGCGCCCCGAGAAGTGGTGCGAGCGTATCGACTCGGATCGGAATCGTGTCACCGAGTCGTTGTTTCCACTCCTCAGCAAGTTCAGGGACGTTCCCGTGAAAAATCGAAACGTCTTGACACTCGCCGGACTCGATTGCCGCACGCAACACTTCGAACAAGTAAGCCTGTGCTTTCTTGTATGTGCGAACCGTTTGATACGGAACGATCAACCCATCCTCAAATCGTAGTACCGGTTTCAATTGAAGCATGTTCCCGATGAGCGCCTTCGATTTGGAGATTCGTCCGCCTTTTTGCATTTGTGTCAAATTTTGAATCGTCAATTCGATGCGGACGTCCTCGACGCGCACCTTCATGTAGGCTTCTACGTCTTCGAGCGCATCGCCTCGTTCGACCCGTTCAATCAACTCCTCAAGCATGAGTCCCATCGTGTAGATGCCTGCCCTTGAATCGATGGCGAGTAATTTAAAGTTCGCAATCTCGGCCCCTTGTACAGATGCCGAATACGTCCCGCTTAAGTCCGATGACAAGTGAATCGCGATTCCCATGTCATACTCTTCTTTCAATTTTTCATAGAGCGTGACAAAGTCTCCGATTGCAGGCTGACTCGTCGACACGCGCTCTCCCGCATCGATCCACTCGTATACGGTTGTCGCATCGACTTCGATTCCGTCTTTATACGGTTGGTCCCCTTTGACGACGTAAAGTGGAACGATATGAATGTCAGGATGTTTCGTTAAAGCATCCGGAAGGACAATTGTGCTGTCTGTAATATAGGCAATCTTCATGAAAAGTTCTCCCTTTAAAAAGTTTATTAGTACCTGGTTATATTATTTTATCACAGGTGAAGCGGTTTCACTATTTTTACAAAACATCCTATGTGCTTGATGACCAATCTTTTCTCGAAAAGTGTACAGTATGTATAACGAATGAAGGAGGTGTGTTTAATATGATTCAACTACAGAACGTCAATAAAATCTATAAGACAGGCGATGTGGAAACAGCCGCCTTGAAAGACATCGACCTCACCATCCGTGAGGGCGCGTTCGTCGTGATTCTTGGTCCGAGCGGAAGTGGGAAAAGTACACTACTCAATGTCATCAGTGGGCTCGACACCGTCACATCCGGCAAAATCACGTTCGGGGACACCATCCTGACTGATTTGTCTACTGAGCAGATGACGTCATTTCGACGCGATCACCTCGGCTTTATCTTTCAACAATACAACCTCCTTCAAAACTTGACCGTCTATGAGAACGTGCAACTCGGATCCGATCTATCGAAAGACCCACTCTCGATCGATGACCTACTCGAACAGGTCGGACTCGCGGCAGCACGTGATAAATACCCGTATCAATTGTCCGGTGGCGAACAGCAACGCGTCTCGGTCGCCCGTAGCCTTGCTAAAAATCCGGCCCTCGTCTTTTGTGACGAACCGACGGGGTCGCTCGACGAAGAAAATTCGAAAAAGGTGCTTGAGCTGTTAGAGCGTTTGAACGAGACATACAAAAAAACAATTGTCGTCATCACGCACAACAATGGCATCAGTGAGATGGCAGACGATGTCATCAAGATGAACTCCGGTCGAATCACTGAAGTGACCCACCATGACATCCGGGTCGCGGCACGGGACATCCATTGGGGATAAGGAGGTGGTGATATGCTTTATAAAAATGTATGGAAGACATTAAGTAAAAAATGGATGCAACTCCTTGCCATTGCTATCATCATCGTCATGAGTTCGCTCACATACACGATGATGTTTTACGGCATCAGCGGAATCGAGGTCCCGACCGAAGAATATCTAGAGCAATCGAACCAAGAAGATTTCGCCATTGAAATGCTCAACCGGGTAACGGAAGAAGAGCTGCGTGACCCCGATGTCGCCGCCCTAGCAAGTACAGGTACTTTCACCTTATCAGACATCAAACGAGCCGATGAGGGCGTCTTCAACCGTCTCATCACCTCACGAATTGATGCGGTCGAAAAAGAAATGCCGGATGCGACGATTGAACTGCGCGATTTGAAAGCCATCACGTACACACTCGATGGTGCCGAACATCGCGGACTGTTAATTAAAGAATCGGACACGATCAATCGCTCCTACCTTGAAGCAGGTGACAGACCGAACACGAACGACGAGGTAGCCCTCAATAAAAAATACGCAGAAGAGAACGGGATTGAAGTCGGGGACATGATCGATCTCGGTCGACCGTTCACAGTGAGCGGGTTTGTCCTCTTCCCCGACTACACGCTTCCACTCTTCGATGATAATTTATTCAATCTTGACCCGGGTTCGCAAACGCTTCTTCTCATGACGGATGAATCGTTCGAGTCAATTGTCGGACAAGAGTCATTCCGATTATCAGGTGTGACCGACCAAACGGTTGAGACCGACCTCGAACTACCTTTTGTCGTCTCGGTCATGGAAACCGAGAACATAATCCGAAGCGGCGCCATCTATAGTGAAATTTCATCCGGGAAGGCGATGGCCCTCGGACTCAGTTTGTTTATCGTTTCAATCGCCGTCATCATCGTCGCCATTCTAATCTCGAATATGCTCGAGGCCGAACGTGGTCAAATTGGACTGTTAAAAGCAATCGGATATAGTCGCCGTCAAATCGCCGCGCCTTATCTAGTGATTATCTTAATTTTCGCTTTCTTCATGCTCATCATCGGTTATTTCCTCGGACTCTATTTCGCAAATCCATTAAAAGAACTGTATCTCGACTTTTATCTCTTGCCGTCCATCGCGATTGCCCAAAGTTCGCTTGTCTTTTTGACGGCTGTATTTGCCCCACTGTTCTTCTTCGCGCTTGTCGCGGGCGGGGTCATCTATAAAATCATGGGAGAGAGCGCCCTCGCCCTCCTGTCACCGCGAGACAATGTCTCGCTCAATCGACTCAGCCGTCTCGTCAGTCGACTGATGAAACAGGCGAGCGGCAAGACGAAATTTAAATATTTGTACGCGGTTAAGAGCACGGGGAGCTTCTTGATTTTCTTCCTCGGCATCTTGTTCTCAACAATCCTCATCATCTTCGCCCTCATGATGAACGGTGCCGTCGACCGAATGACCGTGGGAGGATTGAACGATGCCGTCTATGAATATGAAGCCTATACGGATTCGACACCGACTGTAGAAGAGGGGCAAGAGCCGTTCCTCACCTACCCGTTCGCCTTTGTCGAAGACAAACTCATCACTTTGAAAGGGTTGAGTGACGACAACACATTGTTTCCGCTTCGGAATGAGGACGGGGACAAGTTGGTACCGGAATCCGGTGGGTTGATCGTCTCTTCCTCGCTTGCCCTGAAACTCGGTCTTGAGACCGGACAAGAAATTGACGTTGACCTCGACGGAGACACGCTAACGTACCCGATCATCGGCATCGCCGATGAATTTTCCGGAGACTTCGCCTACCTGTCTCGAACAGAATTGAGTGAACTGTTAAGTGACGGAGTGACAGATAGCCTGTTCAACGGGATTTATGCGACGGAGCGTCCGAATGAGTCGGATTATCCGACCATTTTGTCCCGCCAAGGATTGATTGAGCAGTCCGAGTCGATCAATCAATATATGAATTTCATGATGAACGTCTTAATCGGCGGAGCATCCCTCATCGCCTTCAGTATCCTGTTCGTTCTGACGGCGCTCACGGTCGAGAAGAACTATTACGTGATCTCGCTTTTAAAAGTGATGGGGTATCAGAAACGAGAAGTCCGCTCGATGATTCTGAACAGCTACTTCATCTACGCACTCGTCTCTGCTCTCTTGAGTATTCCGATTGCCCTGTTGACACTCCGAGTCATCATCGTCGTTTTCGCAGAAGATTATGGGCTCGTTCTTCCGCTTGAATTCGAATGGATTTATATTGTCTACACGCTTGGCGCGGTCGCTCTCCTCTTCTTCATGAGCACGTTCGTCAGCCGACGAAAGATCGATCAAATCCCACTTCAGGAAGTATTAAAGTCATATCAAGAATAATTTATGCCAAAATAGGGCATAATAGAGGATAGACCAGACCTCTCTTGAGGAGGGGTCTGACTTTTTGCAGAAAAGGATGATTGACATGAATCGTACACAAGTTATGCTCGCCATTCCCGGAAACTGGTCTTCCGTAGAAGGCGTAAGCGAACAAATCAGTTTACATAGTGAAGGCTACACAATGGCCGGTCTGCTGTTGCTTGAAGACGAAACAGGAAAAGCGTTCACCGTAGAAGCCGTAGAACGTGACCCTGCTCTAGCCGAGGCAATGATTCACGCGAGCTCCGGCGGATTCACACCGAAAATCGCGAAAGGACTCGCACGTCACACACACGTCGTCTACTTGATTGTCGACGTCAACGATTTGACAGACGTCGCTGCGGCACGTCGAGCCGCGAACGCCGTATTAAACGCAGGCGGGCTCGGTGTCATGGTCGAATCGGCCGGCGTCGCCTACTCAAAAGAAGAATGGCAGGAGTCAAAAGAAGCAGATCTCGCGCTCGACTATTCACTCCTCACCGCAATCACGGAAGAAGAGAACGCCTATATGTCATGGGGAATGAAAGCGTTCGGTCATGCAGATGTGGCCGTGCCGATGACACTCGATATTGAAGATGCCATCCACGTGATTCACTCGTTCAACTTCCATCTCATCTCAGGAGGAACGATGTTCGGTGATGGTGACCGATTCGCTTTCGAAGACGGTCGTGCCTTCACGGTCGAAATGGGCGAAGACGAGCGGACGACGATTGACAACTTGTTGCATAACCCTTTCGGCTTGATTTACCTCGTGCCGCAAGCAGCAGAATAACCTGTCGGAGTGCCGTTAACGGTGCTCCGTTTTTTATTTTCAATATTTTCACCTCACTAAAAAACCTTCATCCGATGAATGGATGAAGGTTCATGTTCATGCTTGTCTCATTTCTTGCATACGTTCGAGTTGATGCGTCAGTTCACCGATTGGGACAAATCGTGCCCGGCGCAGCATCTCTTTCCCATTGATGAAAAAGAGGACGACCGGTACGGTGAAAATGGAGAAAGTTCCTGCTATTTCAGGGACTTCGTCCGAATCCACCGCAACTGATTCGATTTCAGGGAACTGTTGGAGCATCTCTTCGATTTGAGGTTTCAGCGCATGACAGACACTGCACCCTGGATGAGAGACATAGACGAGCAGTTGTTCCACGCCCGCAATCCGTTCATTCAATCCAGTCAAGGTTGTCATTGCTTCCATCCTGCATTCCTCCTATTTGTTAAGCGTCGAGCCACAAGACACCGACAGTTTCAAAGCCGGCATGTACCGCGATGGATGGACAGAATCGTGTCCGTACCACTTCGAGGTCCGATAATTTCGACTCGATGAGCGCGACAAAGTCGTCTTGCATCTTTGGTGAGAGTGCCGTCTGGACGAATACACGGTTATCCTTCACACCGTTCTCCGCATGACAACGTTCGAGTTCGCCAACCATCTCCGCATACGCCTTCTTCAACGAACGTGCCTTTTTAAACGGAATGACTTTTCCTGTCTCATCGAGCGTGATAATCGGTTTGATGTTCAAGATGTTCGCAAGGAACATCTCTCCGGAAGAAACTCGACCGCCCCGGCGCATCGTTTCCATGTTGCCGATAATCATGAAGAAGTTCTTCTTGTCGCGCCATGCCTCGAGCAGTGCGACGATCTCTTCGACCGACTTGCCTTCTTGTTCGGCGGCCTTACCGATTCGAACGAGTTCTTGTTGCGCTTCGAGCGCAGCATGCGAGTCAATCGTATATACTTTGAAGTCAGCCGCTTCTGCCGCTGCTTTTGAGTTTTTCGCTGTGCTGCTCAATCCGTTCGAACAATGGACGGCGATGGCACAATCGTACCCTTCCTCTTTTAAGCGCTCATAGCGCCCGATGAAATCTCCGAAAATCGGTTGTGACGTCTTCGCTTCTTTCTTTTGGTCAATCATATACCGATGTAAGTCTTCAAGCGAGAGATTTGTTTCACTATAGCCGTTACCGTCCACAATCAACTGAATCGGAACGATATCTACACCGAGTCGTGCTGCTTCTTCTTGGGAGAAGTTGGCCATGCTGTCGGTAATCCATGCGATTTTTGTCATAACTAAAGATCCTCCAATGGTCGTTCATTTTTGTCCAATCTCATTATACCTTATTTTTTGCCCCTATTCCTAGCCGACTGCTAGCCGTCTGAATGAGACGAAAAAACAGAGCGACACGCGGTCGCCCTGCCTCTCTTCACTTCGTCGAAATCAATTTCGTATGGGCGAATTCGTCATGCGGCAACTCGAGGTCCTTGTTTGACTTCATCTGTTGGAGTGCCCGAATTAAGGGAATCCCGAGCGTCGCCGGATAGACGACATCTTTATACAGCGTCCGTTTGATGACTTGCTCAAAGGAAAGCGGACGTCCATCTGCACTCACGACCTTGATTCCAACGATACGGTCACCTAGTGTCTGACCATTTCGATACAGCATACAGTAGACTTCTCCGGCCATCGTCACAACGGTCGGGAAGTAGTACCGTTTTATTTCTTTGTCCGGCCATACTTTTTTACGGATGGCCTTTTCAATCAGCTTGGCCGGTGTCTGAAAGACGACTTGGTCGATTTGACCGGCAACGGCTCGTTTCCAAAGCGGGACTGCCACAGTAATCATCCTTTCTCTCGGTTCTAGCCTTTCAATTCCTCTTTTACCGGCTGACGAAACCCTGAGAAGGGACATCCGCTTCTCGCAAACAAGTTCGGTGTTTTGATAACGTCATCATAATGCTCGTGGAAGACGTGCGTCGTCGCTGGGGATAAAGGCGGGATGAGCCAACTCCATTGTCCGGTGACGTCACGCCCCGCTTCTAGCTCATTTTTTTCGAACCGTTTGAACTGTTTAGCGGCGGTATGATGATCGACGATCGTAACACCCGCTCGTTCAAACGATTGCAGGACGGCGATATTCAATTCAACGAGAGCCCGGTCACGCCAAAGTGAGCGTTCTTTTGTCGTCTCAAGCCCGAGCGACCGTCCGACAAGTGGCAACAAGTCATAGCGGTCCGTGTCTGCTAAATTGCGCGCCCCGATTTCCGTCTCCATATACCAACCGTTGAATGGGATCGACGTAAACCGAAGCCCACCGATCTCAAGCTCCATATCGGTGATCGCCGGAAGAGCATGCCATTTGATCGCTCGCCCGTCAAACAAGTCAACGTCTTCATGTTCGATGTCCACTTCGAGCACTGCCTCACTTGGCAATTCGTAGAGACGAACATCCTGACCATCTGTGATCATGAGCGGAAGAACATCAAACGGAGTCCCGGAACCGATCCATCCAAGTTGTTCGGCCCGTTTCGTCATCGTGACAGACATCGGGTCTCCGATAATCCCGTCTGGCGTCTCATATCCTGCGTATCGAATCAGTTGTGCATTTAACAATTGGAACTCGTTCGGAAGGACCGTCATCGTCGAACGGATTTTCCCCTCGTTCGTGGCGAAATGAAGGTGATCGACCAGTCGAGCGTAGACATCGTCAAACGTATCGGCATCACGGGCGTCAATCACATGAAGCGTCTGCCAAAACAAACGTCCGATGCAACGATTCGAGTTTCGCCACGCCATCTTGGCCCCTTCCGACAACTCTTCTGTCGTCAATGTGTAAGTACCTGTTCGCTCAATTTCATCTTTTATTTGTCTTAGGCGTTCAGAAGGGTCGTCATGCCATTGTCGCATCCAGTCGCTCGCTTGGTCGTATAGGTTCATCTCATAAGTCTCCTCACTCATTCTCTTTTTCTCCATCTTAGAGAAAAGAAGACCCTTGTTTCAACTATCTATTCTTTCGCGTGACAGTCTCGATCTGTATGACCGTCTTTTTTTGAGCGCAATGTAAAACATCCTTCATCTTGTGTCGGTCCCCTAGTGAACTTGCATATCCAAAAAACCCCACTCGTTAAAAGTGGGGTCAAAGCTTAGTCGCGCTCGAGGACGAACGTCTTGTAGGCTGGAACACGAATCTTACCTGATACGTGCTTGATTGTTTTCGTTCCGGCACGGTTACCATCGACAATCACGTTCCACTTCCCTTTCGGAAGAGTGATTCGGACATTTGTCGGGTTGGCGTTATGCGTGATGAACAAGTCATTCTTTTGACCAGGTGCATCTTCATCAATCGTGTACGTGATGACGTTCGCTTCCGCTTTATGGAACGTCAAAAATTGTTTCACGTCGCTCGCTTTCGTCATCCGGAGACCAGGGTTTGCCTTACGCATCTCAATCAACCCTTTCATGTACTGGACGTCCGCCTTGCGGTCTGCTGCCCGTTTCCAATCGAGTTGGTTGATCGAGTCCGGTGATTTGTAAGAGTTGTGATCCCCTTCCTTCGTGCGCATGAATTCTTGCCCAGCGTGAAGGAATGTCGTCCCTTGACTCGTTAGTAGGATACTTGATGCGAGCCGATGCATCTTCGTTTTATTGAATTCAGATGCGATTGGGTTCGTCAACTCCAACTTATCCCAAAGTGTGTGATTATCGTGGGCTTCGACGTATGTGATGGCTTGCGTCGGTTCTTTCGTGAATCCTTTAATCGTGTCGCTATAAGCGATTTCTCCGACGATTCCCGTCTTCACGCGATTTTCCATGCCTTCTTTTCCGTTGACGAAACCTTTGTCCTCATCGTAGAAGACGCTCCCCTTCAAGCCGTCACGGATATTGTCGTTGAAGTGTGCGACTCCCGGCATGTCGTAGGCGTTCTTTTGATTTGCTTTTAATTCGGCATCGAGTGGTGTGCCGAGGTCCCATCCTTCTCCGAAGACGAGGATTGACTTGTCGACTCGATTCAACTCCGAACGAACTTTATTCATCGTCTCGACGTCATGGATGCCCATCAAGTCGAAACGGAATCCGTCCCAATGATATTCTTTCGCCCAATAGATGACCGAGTCGACGATGAGTTTTTGCATCATCGCTCGTTCGGACGCGGTATCGTTCCCGACACCCGTCCCGTTGGCGAAGTCCCCACCTTCTGTATAACGATAGTAGTAACCTGGTACGATTTTATGCAAATTCGACGCCTGGGCATCAAACATATGGTTATATACCACGTCCATGACCGCACGTAGGTTGTTGTCATGTAAACCTTGAATCATCTGCTTCGTTTCCATGATGCGTACTTTTGCATCGTAAGGATTTGTTGAATACGACCCTTCTGGCGCATTATAGTTTTTCGGGTCGTATCCCCAGTTGTATGTCGCCATCGGATTCGTCTCATCGACCGATGCCGTGTTGAAGTCATAGACAGGAATGAACTGGACATGTGTTACGCCAAGGTCTTTGACGTGGTCGAGTCCTGTTTTCGTCGCCGTCTTTTTACCGTCGATGAGGAGACGTGTTCCTGGTTCGATGACACCGAGGTATTTCCCTTTGTTTTTGATACCTGAGTCATACTTATCCGTCTTCACATCAAAGATTGAAAGGTCACGGACATGTGTCTCATAGATAATCGCATCCGTTGACTGCTTCAACTTCGGCTTCATCGAGTTCCATCGTTTCGGGTCTGTTTCTTTCAGATCGACGACGACGCCCTGATCACCATTCACACCGACAGCCGTCGCATACGGATCGACCGCACGAACCTTACCTGTCGCATGTGTCACTTGGTACGTATAGCCGATGCCGTCAAGGTCACCGCGTACTTCCGTCACCCACGTGCCACGCTCACCGCGTTTCATCTTGATGGCTTTTTTCATATCTTTATCGTTCGTTGGTCGGTCTGTCGGCATATTCCAAAGCTCGAGCTCGACTTGTTGAGCCGTCGGTGCCCAAAGAACAAACTTTGTTTTTGATTTTTGGTACGTGATGCCGAGTTTACCATCATACGCATATTTCGCGTCGAATTCTTTCGAGCGAAGCACCTTGCCGGCTTGAAGTGTCTGTTCGCCGTATTCCGGATGCGACGCTTGAATAATCTTCGCTAAATCGATGTCTTCTGTAAATTGAATCGTGACCGACTTGTCTCCGGTCTTTTCAATCGACTCAACCGTTGCACCGTCTACGCTCAATTCATCGATGAACGCGTCTGTAATGGCACGGTTCGTCGTGAGTGTCGCTTGTCGGAACGTATCCGCCGAGAACGCGACGAGTTTAGGGGAACGGTCGATTTGTGGCTCTGAATAATAGATGGTCGAATCTCCTTCAACGAGCCAAATCTCTTTCGCTGTACCGAGAACAAAACGGTCTTCGCCGTCCTTCTCCGTCCATTCTCCTTTTTTCGTGATTAAACCCATCAATTTTTTCGATTCCGGGTTGGCGAGTTTCACGTTCGCGATGGCGCCGAATGAATCGGTCTCATCGAACGTGATGCTCTGTCCGTCCCCGCCGTCCGGCCAAGCCCATAGACCCCAGTCCGTGTATGTATTGTCGTAACGGAAATAGTGAACTTTCATGTCGATTTCCGTTGAAACCGTCTCCCCGTCCGGGTTTGACGTATAAATCGTCGGGTCGCCTGACTTGATCCAAACTTCCGCGACACCGTCTTGGATCATATCGTTCGTGATGAAGCGGTCATTCTCCGACCCTTTATCTTTGTCCCAATTGTCCGTTCGGACGATGAGACCGATCTTTTCAGGTGAGTCGACCGGGAATTCATAAGCCGCCACTTTTCCAAATGAATCCTCCCCATTAAACGTGAAGCCTTTATTCGGGAAGTAATCTGGGCCATTTGCCCAAAGCCATAAGTTCCAATCCTTTTCATTATCCGGCGCCTCTTGATAATGGACGACGACTAAAGTCGACTCCCCTTTATCTAAAGCGGACGTCGGCATCGGAAACATTGACAGAATTAGTGCAAACGTTAGCACAACTGCCCATACGGGTTTCCATTGTTTTTTGACCATGAGGGTCCCTCCTTGTAGCACCATTTTAAGAAAACGCTTACACAAAAATTGTAAACGGTTTCCTTTAACGAAGCAATGTTATTTTAGAAAAGGGTCAATTGGCATCAGTTGATGGGAATGTCACCTGAGGAATATGGACTAAAGAGAGTTCTGTTCACAAAAAACGACGTCCGTATGACTCGGACGTCGTCTTGTTTAGTTCCCGTACTTTTTGAATAACTGATAGTTTTTGTTACCGCCCGACAAGTTGTACACGTCGGTGAATCCGAGGTTACGGAGCACGTTCTGTGCCGCGTTCCCCGTCACTCCGCCGTTACAGTAGACGACGGTCGGTTTGTTTTTGTCCATGTCATTCGCCGCTTCCCGGAGATTACCGAGCGGGACGTTGACCGCACAATCGACACATGCCTTCTCGAACTGTGCTGCTTTACGCGTATCGATGATTTGCATGTCTTCGCCTGCGTCGATCCGTGTCTGAAGCTCGGCCGGTGTGATGAGTCGTGCCGCCTTGTCGATGCTGTTCGAAAGGACCATCCCCGTATACATGACCGGATCTTTCGTCGTCGAGAACGGTGGTGCGTAGGCAAGGTCGAGGTGGAACAAATCATCTACTTTTGCCTTGAGCGTGATCGCCGTGACGAAGACGTCGATTCGCTTGTCGACCCCTTCGAATCCGACAATTTGGACGCCGAGCAGTTGACGTGTCGCACGGTCCGCGACTGCTTTAATCGTCATATCTTTTCCACCCATATAGGCTGGTTTATCCGGTTTCGTGTTATGAAGCACCTCAATATCGTACCCGAGTTCACGCGCTTCTTTTTCGGCGAGACCCGTCTGCGCCACGGCAAGTCCAAACACTTTGAAGATGCCCGTACCGAGAATGCCCCGATGTTCGAGATGTCCTCCCGTGATGACGTCTCCTGCGGTCCGCCCCATCTTATTCGCTGTCGAACCGAGCGGGCGCCAGATTGGTTTACCTGTCACGATGGAGAAGCTCTCCGCGACGTCACCGGCGGCATACACGTCTGAGACGTTCGTCTCCATCCGCTCATTGACGGCAATCGCACCCGTTTCACCCAATTTGACACCCATTTGCATAGCGAGTTCGACGTTCGGACGGACCCCGACCGATAGGATGACGAAATCTGTCTCAATCGTCTTCCCACTCTCGGTGACGACACGCTCCACATGACCGTCACCAATGAGTTCCGTCACCGTCTCACCGAGCATGAGCTCAATCCCGTTCTGTTCGAGATGCTCTTCGACGCGGCATGCCATGTCCTTGTCGAGTGGGGGCATGACTTGCGGCACGCGCTCGATGATAGTGACCTCCACACCGCGAAGTTTCAACTGTTCGGCCATCTCAAGACCGATGAAGCCGGCCCCGATAATCGTCGCATGTTTTGGGTCTGTCGAATCCAAGAACGAACGTGTAGCTTCCGCGTGTTGGATGTTTCGAATTGGGAAGACGTTGTCCGATTTCACTCCAGGAATCGGTGGGACGATGCTTGTCGCCCCTGTCGCGAGGACGAGGACGTCATACGAGTCCGTGAACGTCTCACCGGTATCTAAGTTTTCAACCGTCACCGTTTTCGCATCCTTGTCGACCGCTGTCACGTTATGTCGTGTCATGACGTCGATGTTATACCGTTTCTTAAAGAAGGCGGCGTCACGCGGCGTCAAGTCATCACGTGATTCGACTTCTCCACCGACATAGTAAGGAATCCCACATCCCGAATACGAGATATCGTAATCCCGGTCGTAAATCGTAATCTGTGCATCTTCGTTGTTACGACGTGCCTTTGCTGCAACGGATGTCCCCGCTGCGACCGAACCGATAATCACTAATTTCATAAAAACAACTCCTTAATAAATTAGTAAGCTGATATACAAACCAAATAGTGTGATGGCGAGTGTAGGAATCGTCAGGATGATCCCAACTTTAAAATATTCACCCCATCCAATTCTCAACCCTTTTGTCCAAAGTACGTGGAGCCATAATAATGTCGCGAGCGACCCGATCGGCGTAATCTTTGGACCTAAGTCTGAGCCGATGACATTCGCATAAATGAGCGCGTCCCGAGTCTGGCCGGTCGTATTCGTCAAGTCGATGGCGAGCGCATCAATCATGACGGTCGGCATATTATTCATGACTGAGGACAAGACGGCAACCAAAAATCCCATTCCGAACGTCGCACTGAACGCATTCACCGCAAACCAGTCGATAAAGTTCGCAAGCACTTGTGTGAGTCCGGCGTTCTGTAATCCATAAACAACGACGTACATGCCGAGCGAGAAGAAGACGATGGCCCACGGTGCTCCTTTGACGACTTGTGTCGTCTCTACCGCAGCTGAACGGTTCGCCATCACCAAGAAAAATAGGGCGATGACAGCGGCGACGAGTGAGACCGGGATGCCAATCAAGTCACTCGTAAAGTAACCGATGACGAGTAACGCGAGCACGACCCACGATAAGCGGAACATCGTATGGTCTTTGATGACTGACGCAGGTTTAGCCAATTGAGATGCATCATACTGTTTCGGGATGTCTTTTCTGAAGTACAAATACAATACGAGTAGACTGCCCGCAACCGCAAAGACGTTGACGAACACCATCCGTGCCGCATACTCGGCGAACCCGATTCCGAAGAAGTCGGCCGAGACGATATTGACCAGGTTCGACACGATGAACGGCAAACTCGCTGTATCGGCGATAAATCCAGAGGCCATGACGTACGCCAAGACGACCGCGTCCGGCAGCTTGAGAGCCCGGACCATCGCTAAGACGATCGGCGTCAAGATGAGCGCCACCCCGTCGTTTGCAAATAGTGCCGCAACGAGCGCACCGAGTAGCGTGATGTAGACGAATAACTTCACTCCACCACCTTTTGCGATTCGGGCCATATGTAATGCGGCCCATTCGAAAAATCCAATCTCGTCTAAAATGAGCGAAATGATGATAATCGCGATGAATGTGAACGTCGCGTTCCAAATGATACCCCATACTGTTCCAACATCGTCAAAATTGACGACGCCCGAAATGAGGGCAATGACGGCCATCCCCATCGCCGAGTAACCGATGCCGAGGCCTTTCGGTTGCTTAATGATGAGGAAAAGCGTCACGAGAAAAATTAAACTAGCAATCCACTGCACAATGAGTTCCTCCAATAATTTCTATTGAGTATCTCCTTATTTCTTGAGTGAGATTCGAACTTTCGGTTTTTCTCCATCTTTCTTGGCAAATGCGTCAATCGGTAACCACGTCAATTCTGCTATCTCTTCATTCGTCAAATAAGCGCCACGCTTCATGATCTCGCCGTTCACGAGGGTCAGTGGAAGCGATTCGAGACCGTTCACGATTTCAGCTTGGACGGTGTCATTCTCAACGAATCGATTCGGTTCAGATGCCAGGTTATAACGAACAACATCAAATCCTCGCTGTTTTAACACATAGTGGACTGTCGCGATTCGCGTCAGTTCCGGGTCGATTGACGGACCACATAATCCTGTCGGGCAGCACATGGCTGGTTCGAACACTTCAAGTTTCATCGTTGACTCCTCCTCAAATCGCACAATCGGTGTCACAGTCGCAACTCATATCGACCGTCTCAATCTTGTCGAGTAAATCGACGACGATCCCATAAAACGGGCTCGTCTCGTTCAATCGATAGTGAATCCACTGTTTGTCCCGGCGCTCTAATAAAAGTCCCGCCTGACGCAACATTTTTAAGTGACGGCTGATCGCCGGTTGCGAGATGTCGAAACGATCGACGAAGCTACAGGCACACTGTTCGCCTGCTTCCATCTGTTTCAACATCGTCAACCGGGTCGGGTCACCGAGCACCTTGAGTAATTTACTCAGTTCATCTACAGCGTACATATTTATTCCCCACCTCTCATATAACTTTTTCGTTATATAACCTGTACGTTATGAAAATAACATAGTTTTTAACACGAAGCAATTGTCATTTTGGGTTGAATTCGGTATGATGAAACACGTTGAAAATGTCAGAATCCATTATTTTGATTTTCGTGAGACTCGAAAATCAAATCATCATATTATAAAGAGAAAGGTGTGTTCTTTTGGAAAGATTGAATACGTTGAAACACGAATGGCTCGGAAATGTCCGAGCCGACATTTTAGCCGGGATTGTCGTCGCCCTAGCGCTCATCCCGGAAGCCATCGCCTTCTCCCTCATCGCGGGAGTCAACCCGATGGTCGGACTGTATGCCTCATTCATTATCGCTATGGTCATCTCAATCGCCGGAGGCCGTCCTGCGATGATTTCGGCTGCAACTGGTGCGATGGCGCTCGTCATCGTTTCACTCGTCGCCGACCATGGTCTCCAGTACTTGCTCGCCGCCGGTATTTTGACCGGGATCATTCAAATCATTCTCGGCTACTTCGGCATCGCCCGGTTGATGAAATTCATTCCGCGCGCCGTCATGGTCGGTTTCGTCAATGCGCTCGCCATTTTGATTTTCCAGGCACAATTGTCAAACTTTGAAGGCGAAAGCTGGATCATCTGGGCGATTGTCGCCGCATCACTCGCCATCATCTTCTTGTTCCCACGTGTCACGAAAGCGATCCCGGCTCCGCTCATCGCGATTGTCGTCATGACCATTCTCGCGATTACATTCGGACTTGATACGAAAAATATTGGAGATATGGGGACGATTTCAGCTACGCTTCCAGACTTCTTGTTCCCGGATGTGCCGTTCACGCTCGAGACACTTATGATTATCTTGCCGTACTCGATTTCGCTCGCCTTTGTCGGATTGATTGAATCGCTCTTGACGGCGCAAATCGTCGATGACATGACAGGTACAGATTCCAACAAAAACCGCGAATCACGCGGACAAGGAATTTCGAACATCATCGCCGGATTCTTCGGTGGGATGCCAGGATGTGCGATGATCGGTCAATCTGTCATCAACGTTTCGTCAGGTGCGCGTGGTCGTCTGTCGACGTTCACAGCCGGACTTGCACTCTTCATCATGATCATGACGATGAGTGATGTACTCATGCTTATCCCGGTCGGTGCGCTTGTCGGAGTCATGTTCTTCGTATCGTATGCAACATTTGACTGGGGCTCGCTCAAAGCGATGCGCACCGCTCAAAAGTCGGATACGGTCGTCATGCTCGTCACGGTCCTCGTTACCGTCTTCACACATGATCTGTCCCTCGGGGTACTCGGTGGAATCTTGACGGCTGCGATTTTATTCGCCGCCAAAATTTCAAAGATCGACCTCGGTCGCCAAGTTACTTCAAACCGCGTAGATTATACAGTCAACGGACAGCTGTTCTTCGCTTCGACGTCTGAATTTGTCAACCAGTTCGATATTACAGAAGATATCGACGCAGGAACCAACACAGTCACAATCGACTTTGCGAACACGCATCTTTGGGATGATTCGGCCATCGGTGCCATCGATAAGGTCGTCTTTAAATACCGAGAAGTCGGAATCGAACCGGAACTTCTTAACTTGAACAAAGACTCGGAAAAACTGCTCAACACTCTCGCGCTTCACTTGAAGCAACAAGATACGAACGCCGGTCACTGATTCGTCATTTCCCCTGTTCGGCAAATCACCTATACTAAAAGTAGAACGTGCGAAAGAGGAGGAGTTTTCATGGGAAAGGTATTTTTAGCGGCAGATGGTTCTGCCCACTCGAAACGTGCGCTTGAAAAAGCGATTCAACTTGCAAAGGCGTCGAATGCGTCAATCGATATCGTTCACGTCATCAGTGCGAAAGAATCGAAGGAAGCGGCTCTCAATTCGACAGGTAAAATCGATTTGGAGACGAAGCGTAAACAGATGCTCAAGCCATTGTTTGACTTGGCGGAAGCGGAAGGAATCCATTACGAATATATTGAGCTCCGAGGCGAACCGGACGTTGAACTCGTCAAATATGCGAATCACGAGCCTTATGAATATGTCGTTGTCGGCTCGCGCGGCTTAAATACGTTCCAAGAGTTCGTGCTCGGTAGCGTGAGTCATAAACTCGCCAAACGCGCGCTCGCTCCTGTCATCATCGTCAAATGATCCGTTTTCCCCATCTCCATGTGAGATGGGGATTTTTTGTGTCACATACAGGGGACCTTTCGTTCGTGTAGAATGAGTTAAAGATTGTTTACTTCAAAAGGAGGTTCTCGCTATGGATATCACAAACGACCCGAATACACTTTTACTCATCCTACTCCCTGTCTTGATTTTGCAACTCATCCTGCTCGTTGTCGCTTTGATCGACCTATTCAAACGCGACGTGACGAACGGCCCGAAATGGGTATGGCTTCTCGTCATCGTCTTCATTAACATTCTTGGACCGATTGTTTACTTCTTATGGGGACGGGCAAAACGATGAAGGTCACACACATTTCGAAACACTTCGGATCGTTCAAAGCACTCGATGATGTCAGTTTTGAGTTGCGCCCTGGGTGCACGTCCTTACTCGGTGAGAACGGAGCGGGTAAGACGACGCTTTTAAACTTGCTCGCCCGTGTCACGAACCCTACAAGTGGTGACGTGAGCGGTCACGTACAAACACGCATCGGTTATTTGCCGCAACGTCCGGCCCTCTATCCGTCTTTGACTCCCGTCGAGACGATTCGATATGCCGCCGAGTTGACAGGTACAAAGCACGTCGACCCCGTCAAACTGTTAAAACGTGTCGGTCTCGAACCGGTCGACCGACCGGCTGCAAACCTATCCGGAGGGATGCGCCAACGACTCGGCATCGCACAGGCGCTCGTGCATGACCCGGAATTATTGTTGCTCGATGAACCAGTCTCCGCACTCGACCCTCGCGGTCGTCGGGAAGTGCTCGATTTATTGAGCGATTTGAAACGGGAGCGAATGATTCTCTACTCTACGCACGTTCTCCCGGATGCCGAAGAAGCGAGCGACTGGGTGCTGCTGCTTCGACAAGGCAAATTGCTCATGGAAGGCACCGTGACCGACCTGCTCGGTTCGAAATCGACCATCGAGTTACGACTCTTCGACGACGAAACGAGTGGAGCGGACTGGAACCAACTAGAAGGTGTGACTCAGACAATCCAACACGGTTCAACGTGGGTATTCGAATCATCGGACCGAAAGCTCGCCGAGCGAGCGATTTTGCGACGAGTCTTGGAACTGAACGTCGTCATCCAATCGCTGCACGTCGGGCATCCGTCTCTTGAGTCCTTATTTTTGGAGGTGAACGCCTGATGCGTACAGCAATCTTCAAACAAGAATGGCGCGAAGCATGGTCGAACAAACGACTCATTTGGATTCCCGTCGCCCTTATGCTTCTCGCCTCGATGCAGCCGATCACACTCTACTTCTTACCGGATATCCTCGCTTCCGGCGGAAATTTCCCTGACGGAACCATCATCGAGATCCCGACCCCAACTTCGGAGGAAGTCTTAATCTCAGTGAGTGAACAGCTTCGCCAAATCGGACTCCTCATCGTCTTATTGGCGGCGATGCATACGTTCAGCCATGAACGGACGAATGGGACACTCGCATGGCTCAAGTCATTACAAATCCCGACATCGCGTATTGTCATCAGCAAATGGGCCCATTATGCCTTATTGACGGTCGGCGGTATTTTGCTCGCACAAACGGCAGCAGCATACTATACAGTGATTCTATTTGATGCATTTGACTCGGTCGATTTTCTCGTGTCGACGGCACTTCTCGTCTGTCATTTCATCGTGCAACTATCTATCTTCTTTTTCATCGCAGCACTTCTAGAGAGCGGCGTGGTTGCTGTCGTCTTGACGCTCGGACTCCACTTCGTCATGTCCCTCTTAATTGGTTGGGTCGACCTTGATTGGATGCCATGGATGCTCGGACCGCTATCGAGCGAGGTGTTACTGACAGAAGTGGATCTCATTTGGCCGCTCCTGACAGGAATCCTCGTTGTCGTCCTCTCGCTTTATGTGGCGTCGAAACGCCTTCGCTTCATGAGTCATTCGGCGTAAACGTCTGACCTTGTAAATGATTCATTTGCCACTATCTTCCCTTGGATAAAAATGGTTATATTATTTTATATAGGATTTTTTGAAAATCGGGAGGCATAACAATATGAACTGGAAGACGACTACAATGTTCAGTTTAATTGCTGGAACCCTCTTCACCTCTCCTCTATCGACTCATGCTGAAGGGTCATTCCAACAGACGGACGACGGCATCGTCTACACCTCGAGTAACGGGACGGTGTTGACGGGTTGGCAAGAAATTGAGGGTCATACGTACTATCTGAACGATGACGGAACGTTCCTTACAGGTTGGCAAGAAATCGAAGACGCTACATATTTTTTTGAGGCAGACGGCCGACTCATCACCGGCCCTTACACTGTCGACGGCACGACATATACATTTGACGAGAACGGAAAACTTCTTACCGGGTGGCAGGAACGGGATGGTCTCGTCTATTATTACGATAAAACCGGTCAACCGGTTACCGGTTTCCAGACAATCTCAGGCAAGCGGTACTACTTCACCGAGGAAGGGGTCCGTCTCTCGGGATGGCAACAGCTTGGTGACGCCAAACATTACTTCTTCCCGGACGGCACAATCCATACGGGCATGTACACAATAGACGGAAAAAAGTACTATCTGATGGAACATGGCGAAATGGCGACTGGTTGGAAAACGATCGGCACGCGTCGCTACTACTTCGGGGATGACGGCAAACGTCGTCAAGGACTCGCCCGCATCGGCGAGAAAATGTATGGCTTCCATCCGTATTATGGATATCGTCTCGAGGGACTTCATCGTATCAACAACCGGCACTATCTGTTCGGAAAATACGGTGACCGTAAGTACGGTCTCCAACGCATTGACGGTGTCATGTACGGCTTTCACCCGACCTACGGCTATCGTCTTGAAGGAATCCATAAATTAAACTCACGTTATTATTCGTTCGACTACTACGGTCGACGCGAATATGGATTCCAGACGGTTGATGGGAAGAAGGTCGGGTTCCATCCTACATACGGTTATCGGCTGCAAGGGAAATTCCGATTGGATGGAAAAACGTATCATTTCCACTCGACCGGCGTCCCCGAAAAAGGCTGGAAATACACGACCCAGTACGAATATTTCGCACCTGCCTTAACGAAAAAGACGGACTGGCAAGCCATTAACGGGAAGTGGCATTACTTCGACACGTTCGGAAAAATGTATCAAAACCGCCGCGTCGGGAACGCCTCGTTCGATGCGCGGGGCGTCTATTCTCAAGCGCTGTCCATCTATAAAATGAGCGTCCCACTCTATCGTCAGTTCCCGATGGGGTACCCGTCTGGCTGTGAGTTCTTCTCCCTCAAGATGGCACTTGAAGAGAAAGGCCGTGCCGTCGGCGCATCCACCTTATACAACGAGATGCCAAAGAGTATGTGGAACGCTCGCTACGAGAACCGGCTATACCGTTGGGTCGACCCGAACGTCATGTTCACTGGTGACCCGAAACGGACGCTCGGCAAATATAAAAACTATGGGATTTATCCAAAAGGTATGATCGGATTTGCCAGCAAATATCGTCCTGTGAAAGACTTGTCCAACCAAGGACTCGGTTCGATTGAACGAGAATTGTCGATGGGCAACCCGGTCATCGTCTGGGCGAGCGTTGACTTCAACAAGCCGTACGGCTACTTCAACTGGTACACCGCCTCGAACAAAAAGTTCACCGGCTACGTCAACTATCACGTCATGTTGGCGACCGGCTATGACAAGTCAAATTTGTACATCAACGACCCGTATCGCGGTCGCTTGGTCATCCCGAAATCAAAAGTGGGCGCCGTCATGGGCGCGACGGGCTGGAAGGCGCTAGCAGTCAGGTAGTCACGAAAGGATGGGCTCACGAAGAGTCCGTCCTTTTTGTAATGAAATGGTAAAACTAAAAATCAGCCATACAATATAGAATATAAGGAGACCCACAAAAGGAGTCGATCAGTTGAAAAAACACATACCTCTACTACTCACGATGATTCTGACCCTCGGTATCATCGGATCACCGCTCGGTACGAATCGGGTGCACGCTTATTACGAGACGTCGATCAACACGACGGGTTATGTGATAAAAATCAGTCAACTCAATGTCCGACAATCCCCTTCATTGAGCGCGAAGCGTCTTGCGCTCATCCCACGGGACGGATCGATGCGTGTCTGTACTTCGTTTCAATTGGACGGCGTACGTTGGTATAAGATTCAATGGGGCAGCGGCTACGCCTATTTGCCGGCAAAGTATGTCCGGTTGTCCACTGCCGAGGTGAAGTTCACGAAACCGACTTATGTCAAACCATCGAGCGTCTACTTAAAGTCACGTCCGTTGACGACATCCTCGAACGTCAAATTCGTTCGTCAAGGCACCGAACTCGAGACCGTCTCTTACCGTTACACCGGTATGACACGATGGTATAAGGTACGTTACGGAACGTACACGGGGTATATCCTCGCCAAACACGTCCGTTTCACATCGCCCGTCAACGTACTGACCGAGACGAATAAAGAGCGGAAGGCTGCCGGCCTCTCTCTTCTCGCTGCTTCGAGCGAGGCGAATCGTGTCGCCCAAGTCCGGGCGGAGGAGATGGCACGTACCGATCAATTCTCACACACGCTCAACGAGAACGGCACACCAGGCGATACGTTAGATGCTTACGGCGTCTCGTACCGTGGCTGGGGCGAGAACATCTATAAAGGGCCAAGCGATCCGGCCCGTGCGGTCGATGCTTGGATGAACAGTAGCGGACATCGCGCGAACATCTTGAAGGCGAATTACACCCATCTAGGAATCGGCAAAGCGACCGATGCCCAAGGGTCGACCATCTATGTCCAAATCTTTTTGACGAAATAACCGATGAAGGACAGTCACCTCGTGGCTGTCTTTTTTTTCCAAACAAAAAGAGCGGATTCTCATCCGCTCCGAACGATACGATTCTCACACCTCATGCTCCTTCACAAGCACACGAAAACGCGGTCGGACGGTCAACTCGATTGACGTCACGGTCCGCTTCCGGTCTTCCGCGAGTACGATCAACAACTCCGCATGGTCCCGCCGGTCTTCTAAAATCTCGACTTTGCTGACCGTTCGAAGCAGTTGATAATAGACCAATTCCCCCTCCTGATTCTTGACACTGATTTCAAACTCGTGATAGCTCGGGGATATTTTAAAGTAAAACTTCTCTTCTTTATTCGTGAATCGAAAAATCGACTCGTCATAGTAAAACGGTAACGTCGAATCCATCCGTTTCGGTTCGACTGTACAAAACGCGGAAAGCACAACTTCGTCTGGGAACAATGCCCCCTCTTGTTTATTGAATTGCCATCCTTTCATACCAATCCTCATTTCAACACAATAATTATCTGAATACTTAGATTATTACATATTTCGATGAATCCGGACAGGTAAATTCATGACAATCAGCGAAAACCATTGGGTAGCATATTGAGAATTATTTTATATAAGAAAGGAGTACACACATGCCAATCATCTCGCTCGACCATGTCACGAAACGATTCGGGGACACGACAGCATTAAATGACCTCAGTCTTCAAGTCGAAGAAGGTGAACTATTCGGCCTGCTCGGTCCGAACGGTGCCGGTAAGACGACCGCCATCTCTGTCATGTTAAATCTGTACGAGGCAGATTCCGGGTCGATTCATATATTCGGACAATCGATGCCAAAAGATGAACTGGCCATTAAACGCCGTGTCGGCATTGTGCCACAACACGTCTCTGTCTATGATCAGCTGACTGTCTATGAAAACATCCAATTCTTCGCCGAACTGTATGGATTCAGTCCAAAAGAAGCGAAACAAAAGACCGAGTCCGCCATTGCCTTCGTCGAACTCGATGCTTATCAAAAGAAACGTCCACCTGAATTATCCGGTGGTCTACTCCGCCGCCTCAATATCGCCTGTGGAATCGTTCATGAACCTGAGCTCATCTTCATGGATGAACCGACCGTCGCCATCGACCCGCAGTCGCGTAACACGATTTTAGAGAATATCCGTGAACTGAATCGTCGCGGGGCCACCATCATCTACACCTCACACTATATGGAAGAGGTCGAGCTCCTTTGCGACCGAATCGCCATAGTCGATGAAGGGAAAATCATTGCCGAAGGGACGCAAGACGAGTTGAAAGACCGTGTGATGACACTCGAGACGGCCCGAATCAAAGTCGATGCGCTTACTCCACACTTGCTCGAGCGACTTGACGCACTCGAACATGTTCAAAAAGTGGAGTATACAGAACCGTACATCGAAGTTTCATTAGATAAAGATACCCCGCTCGCACCGCTCCTTGAGACGCTACATCATGAACATGTACACTTCACGTCCATCACGGTCGACCGTCCTTCCCTCAATACCGTCTTTTTGGCATTGACCGGGAAGATGCTTCGAGAATAGGAGGGCTTCTCATGTGGACTTTCATCAAATACGATGTGAAACAGCGACTAAGGGACCGCACCACAATCTTTTGGATGCTCATCTTCCCACTCATTCTCATCTTCGGCCTCGGGACGATGCTCTCGGCCGTCTTCAGTGACACGTTCAAATTGCCGGTCACGAATGTCGCCTACGTCGAATCGTCGACCGATCAGTACCGCGAGCCGCTCGAGAACTTTTTAAACGAAGAGTACATTCAGGCGTTCATCCGTCTCGCCCCATACGAAGACATCAAGTCTGCCGAACGTGGCGTGAACGACGGGGATGCAGATGTCATCTTACAGCTTGACGGGAGGGACATCACGCTCTTTTATGAAGAACCGACGACTGTTGAGTTCGACGTCTTAGATGCCATCCTCGGGCAATATACGGCAATTGCCAATCAACAGATTACGCTTGCAGAAGCAGGTGTATCGGCCCCATACGAGAATGAAACGTGGCTTGATACGGAGAGTGTCGACTTAGCTGGACGCACCCCGACCTCGCTTGAATATTTCACCGTCACCATCTCCATCATGACGGCTCTATTCGGATCGTTCTATATCACGGCGATGGCACGAGAAGAACAGCCAAACACCGGAAGTTATTTACGCATTCAGGCGGCACCTGTCCGCACAGTTCAATATCGGCTCGCGCGGACGTTCAGCCGCTATGTCATCATTTTGCTACAACTCATCCTCCTGTTTTGGTTCAGTCATTTCGTCTATCGGACCTTTGATTTAGAAAACTTTCAATTCGGATATTTGATCCTCTCCTGGTTTGGGTTGACCGCATACGGGGTCACCATTGGATTTGTCATCGTCAACCTTCCGAAGTTGAGCACGACGACGAAAGATGGGATCGTCAACGGCTTCGTCGCCATCATCATGATCTTATCAGGCGGCTACGTCCCCGGCTTTGATCAGGTGACGCTGAACTATGCACCGTGGGCCGCTTATGTGTTCATGCCGATCTTTATGCGGGACGGGATGCTGTCCGTACTACTTCGCGAAGGTGACATGAGTATGTACTGGCAGAGCCTCGGACTACTCGGAATTCATTTACTCGTCTTGATTGCGGTCAGCTATATTCTCTCGAAAGGGGTGAAACGTCATGGTGCTCATTAGACACGTGGCAAAACGAATGCTAAGGAAGAAAGGACTATGGGTATTCACATTCGTGTCAATGTTCGGTTTCGCACTTATTTTGTCCTTTGTCGGGGGAACGTCAAGCCTGAACGCATCCATCGGTGTCGTCGACCAAGACGGCGGAATCCTTGCCGAGCGTCTGATCGAGGAAGCCGAACGGTTCGGTCGGGTCACCTTGCTTGAAACGAATGAAGAGGACGTTCTGTTAGAAGGAGAAGACATCGTCCTCCTCATCCCTGAGAACTTTACAGAACGTGCCTTCGCTGGCGATATGCCCCGACTTTCCTTCTCCGCGATTGCCGGGAGTGACGCATCTTTGATTGAACAGGCGCTCAACGGTCACTTGTCGCGCGAACGTCAACTGCTTGAAGCGAGTAGGTATGATGAAACCACGTTCGAACAACTTGCGTCACAAGAAACGACGAACGGCTACACACTCTCGAATGAACCATTCCAAGACAGTGTCGCCACGACCGCCCGTACCCAAGCCTTTTTCGGTCTGTTGTCATTCATCATGATGTCAACATTTCTCCAATTCATCCCGATGTTTGTCGCAGACGATCGGGACGAGAAGATTTATGCGCGTTTGTTCGCTACACCTGTGACACCTCGGGGCTATTTCGCATCCCTTCTCCTCGCCTTTTATCTCGTTGGCTTCGTCTATGTGATGCTGTTGATTGGTGTGAGTCTCGCCTTATATGGTCAGGACGTATGGACGAATCTCCCGACCATATTCGCATTGTTCGCTTCCTATCTGCTTGTCTGTCTGGCGTTCGGTGGTCTCATCGCTGTATTTGCGACGAATCGGGAGAAGGCGAATATCTTTCAAATCTCCGTCACGATGGCATCCGCCATCACCGGCGGGGCATTTATTAGCCTTTTGTGGCTACCGGATTCATTAAAGCTGGTCGGTCGTTTCTTACCGACGTATTGGTTGAACAACGGCGTCATCACGATGTACGAGGGGCAGTTCCCCTTCCTCTCCATCCTCGTCATGATTGGTATGACCGGACTTGTTTTTCTGTTCACCATCCTTGTGTTGAAAAAACGACCACTCACCATCTAAAAAAGCGAGGTCTCCTATTCATCTGGAGACCTCGCTTTGCTTTATTGTTGGAGCGTCGGAACGACTTTTTCAAAGAAGACATCGACGAGTGAAGGGTCAAACTGCTTGCCCGCCTCTTCAAGGATGACAGCGAGCGCCTCATCAATCGTCTTCGCTTGCCGATAAGGTCGGCCTGTCACCATCACATCGAATATATCAGCGATGGAGATGATGCGGGAAGCGAGCGGGATTTCATATTCACTCAATCCTTTCGGGTACCCCTTCCCGTCCCATCGTTCATGGTGCGCCAAAACGATTTCAGACAAGGCGATGTATTCAGGTACTGTACTTAAAATGTTGTAACTAATCTCGGGGTGACGTTTGATTTCATGCCACTCGGATTCGGTCAACGCACCTGATTTGTCTAAAATATCGTTGCTGATCGCCACTTTCCCGATGTCATGCAGAATGGCGGCCGTTCGAATCTCATTCACCTCGGCACTCGTGAACCCCATCGCCTCGGCGAGTTGTCCCGCTAAATTGGCGACACGTTGAGAATGTGCCTCCTCACGTGGAGTCTTCTCGTATAGTGTTCGCATGATAATCTGAATGGAATGGTGGCGTCGACTCTGCTTTTCAGAAACCTTATGGTGGTACATCCGATCTTCCGCTAAATTAAACACTTCCGACAAATCGATATTGGAGTCGTGCTTGACCGCTTCACCGAACGAGGCTGAGATTGGTAACCCTTCCACCGTCTTGTCGTGGAAGAGACGACCGAGGCGGTCCGACAGTTGTTTCGCCTCATCGAGCGTCGTGTTTGGAGAGATGACGACAAACTCGTCACCACCTACACGTGCCACTTCATCTTTTGATCGCAGTTCATTACGTAAAATGTTCGCTGCTTCGACAAGTAACTGGTCGCCGACTAAGTGCCCAAACGCATCATTCGTGAGCTTCAACCCGTTAATATCGATGACGATGAGGGAGAGTGGATAGTACTGCTCATCATCATAACGCTCCAACGCCTCTTCAAAGTAACGTCGGTTTTTGATACCCGTCAACTGATCGTGATAACTGAGATATTCAATCTCTTTCTCGTATGTTTTCTTCTCCGTGACATCCCCGATATAGCCGTGCCACAACACATGCCCGTCTGAAATTTTCTCCGGCCGGGATGACCCTAAAATCCAAATCGACCGACCATCCTCGGTCAACACACGAAACTCTGCATCCCAAATTGTCAAATTACGGTAAGATTCATCGATTGATTGCATGACATTCGGATAATCATCCGGATGCATTCGTCGAAACACTAGACTCGCATCTGCCCGTACCGCATCTGCCGAAATCCCTATCATATCTTCAAATCCTTTGCTGAAAAACGGGAAGTTGAAACTACCATCAGGCAACAACTCGAACTGATAGATGGCACCCGGGACTTGATTGGATAGCTTCGTCAACAGACGATCTCGTTCGGCTAATTTTTCTTCTAACTGAACCCGATCCGTCACGTCTTTAGCGACCGCATAAATATAATCCCCTTGAAGTTTGCAGTGCCACTCAATGGAACGATACGTGTCATCAATCGTCCGGAAGCGATTGACAAAACGGAACAACTCTCCCCGTTCCTCCAGTTCCGCAAACGCAGCATCCGTGATGACATCATCGTCCGGATGAATCAGACTAAGAAATTCGATGTTCTCCAACTCATCAAGCGAATATCCTAAAACTCGCTCCCATGTGTCATTTAAATGGAGTGCTTGTCGCGTATTGAATGCCATGATGCATTCCAAGTCGAGAGTGGCGAACCCATCGAACATCGACTTTTTCGTCTCACCCACTTGATGATCTGCTTTTACTAACTGTTCTAGGACATGGACGAGATACAATTCGACAAGTCCTAGGCGGTTCGCCACTTTTCCTTCTTGCATCACAATCGTCAAGTCACCGTATAGAACTCCATCTTTTTCAATTTTGAATAGAACGACCTCTCCGAGCGAGAAAATCCGAAGCAAGTTTTTGACGAGGCGTTTTGGAAGCGCACCGTCAATCAACGGATCGATTCCATCAAATACAAGCGGATTTGGACGATTGAACAGTTCTCGCCGTTTCTCGGTCATCGGCCACTTCTTCCCGACCGGGTGGAAACCGAGTACATCGAGACTTCTCTCTAACATTTCATCCATACCCGATAAGGCGACCGTTGTGTACGACACTCCATCTTTCTCAATCAAATTGAGCGCGACCGCTTTCGCACCTGTGAAATCGCGAATCTGGTCGAGAAATTGTTGATTCATCAATAAATCACTACCAGTCGAGACGAACCGATGGGACACGTTCACAAGTTGCTTGAGCGCATTGTTTTCCTGGACGTGGGGCGTGATATCATGAAACATGACGGACACAAAGCCTTCACGTTCACTAAATACGGACATTTCGAACCATGATTTATTTCGTCGAGAGAAATGTTCAAACGTCACCGTTCCACCCTCGCTAACGACATGTGCCACTTGAATCATCCATTCACGTTCGCTATATTCAAAGTCTTTTAGGGCGCTAGACACTTTTTTTCCGATAAAGTGTTTCCGTTTTGCTTTCATAATCTTCTCAAAGGCAGGATTCACTTCAAAGAACTCATAGTCAGTCGGCTCCGAAGCATTGTCGTAAATCACCTTAAACTCGACGTAGCCTTGGGGCATATGGCGTAACAATGTATCGTATGAAGAATGAATAGGGTTTGTCACGTCACTTCCTCCTCAGCAATTAAAATCTCTCCCTTAGTTTATCTCATTTGTGATACTTTCCCTATTTTTCACGAAGTCATTCCCAACTATCCATTTTTAATTTTTTTTAAAACTGCACGTCGTTCCCTTGCCTCTCTCTAACACGTTTGATAGACTGATTTCGAAAACCGATATCGAATTTCGATAACAAGGAGTTGATACGTATGGAAGACCGCGTCCTACGGAAGTTGTTTCTCGGATTCATCCATATCCATATTTTGCACCACGCCGCGGAACATCCCGTATACGGGGCATGGATGGTCGATGAACTACGCGAACATGGATATGAGATTAGTGCCGGTACGCTCTATCCGATTTTACACGGGATGGAGAAAGAGGGACTCTTGATTCGTGAAAATGAGACGGTCGATGGACACGTCCGCAAAAATTACATAACGACAGAAAAAGGGCTCTCCGTATTACAAGAAGCCCGTCAAAAAGCATACGAGTTATTCAAAGAAATCAAGGAGTGAAGATATGACGACACAACGTGTGACGTTCAAAACGTTACTAGAAATTTTATTCATTTCGACTCGGCTCGGCCTGACCTCGTTCGGTGGCCCGGTCGCCCACCTCGGTTATTTCCATGAGGAGTACGTAAGAAGACGGAAATGGATGGACGAGAAAGCATATGCCGACCTCGTCGCTTTGTGTCAATTTTTACCGGGACCGGCGAGTTCACAAGTCGGAATTGGAATCGGGATCGTCCGTGGGGGTATTTTAGGTGGAATCACCTCGTTCATCGGATTCACGACCCCGTCGGTCGTCGTCCTCATGCTGTTCGCCTTACTGTTGTCGGGACTAGACGTCTCCGATGCAGGATGGCTATACGGCTTGAAAATCGTCGCCGTCGCGATTGTCGCCCACGCCATCTTAGGAATGGCGAGCAAATTGACACCAGATACGAAGACACGGACAATCGCCTTTTTTGCCCTAGCCGGTGTTTTGCTTTGGCAGACGACATTCAGTCAGGTGCTGTTCATTCTCCTCGCGGCACTTGCAGGATTCCTTTTATTCAAGCCGGACCGTCTCGACGCAAAATCGAGTACGTTCCCGATTTCGAAACGACTCGGGGCCATTTTATTGTCGGTATTCGGAGCACTTCTCGTCATCTTGCCGATTTTACGGGAGACGTTCGAGAATCAGACCATCGCCTTGTTTGATAGTTTTTACCGGGCCGGAGCTCTCGTCTTCGGTGGCGGTCACGTCGTCTTGCCATTACTCGAACGTGAACTTGTCCCAGCTGGCTTCCTCAGTGAAGAAGCCTTTCTAGCGGGATACGGTGCAGCTCAAGCCGTCCCTGGACCTCTCTTCACGTTCGCTTCTTATCTAGGAACGGTAATTAACGGCGTACCGGGTGGAATCCTCGCGACGTTCGCCATTTTCCTGCCGGCATTCTTGCTCATCCTTGGGGCACTTCCGTTCTGGGACGCGCTTCGTCACAACCCGAAAGTCGCCGGCGCCCTCATCGGGGTCAATGCGGCAGTAGTCGGAATCTTGATTGCGGCGTTTTACAGCCCGATCTTCACGAGTACCATCAACGATACGGTCGACTTCGTCTTTGCCGCCTTCTTGTTCGTGATGATTGCCTATTGGAAGTTACCACCGTGGGCTCTCGTGATTGCTGGGGTGCTTGGTGGAACGTTGATTAACATGATGTAGTGACAAAGGGACCTTGTGTCCCTTTTTTTAATAGATATGATGTTACTTGATTGTTAATCTTTTGAAACCATTCCCTCTCCCCCACTCGTTATACTGAAGAATGGATTCTAAAAAAAGGAAATGTCCGCTTTAAACTAGAAAGGAAGTGGGGGCATGAAACCACTCAAACATACAACGTATATGCCTGGTCTCGACGGCTTGCGCACGTTTGCCGTTCTGGCTGTGATTTTATATCATTTAAATGTACCTTACATATCCGGGGGATTCCTCGGTGTCGATGTCTTCTTCGTCCTATCCGGTTATTTGATCACCGGTATCTTGATTCGTGAATGGACGAAGACCGGCACGATTGACTTAAAAAAGTTTTACGTCGCACGTTTCCGCCGTCTGTTGCCGGCACTCATTTTGATGCTGTCGCTCGTGATGACGTATGTCACGCTCTTTGACCGTTCCTTACTCGATACCGTGCGACAAGATTCACTGGCCGCGCTAGCTTATGTGAATAACTGGTGGTATATCTTCCATGAAGTCTCGTACTTCGAGAGCTTCGGTAAGCCGTCACCGCTCCAAAATTTATGGTCTCTTTCAATAGAAGAACAGTTTTATGCGGTCTGGCCGTTACTATTATTCGTCGGCCTCACATTCCGAAAACGGTTGCTTCAACTGCTTGCCGCGCTTCTATTCGTCTCCGCTGCCTGGATGGCGTTCCGCTATGTACCGGACGCAGACCCGAGCCGCGTCTACTACGGGACAGACACACGGTTATTCGGTCTTCTCATGGGAGCCATTCTCGCATTCGGTTGGAGACCGGATACATTTAAAGAAGTGATTCCGAACATCGGACGGCACATTTTAAACGTAGTCGGTGCAATCTCATTGATCGCAATTATCGGGATCATCGTCAACGTAAACGCCTACGACACGTTCCTCTATTATGGTGGATTCTTACTTGTCGCGTTCTTATCCGCCCTTTTGATTGCCGCTGTCGCTCATCCGGCGACGATCTGGTCACGGTTATTTGGAAGCGCTTGGCTTCGTGTCATCGGTACGCGGACGTATGGGATTTACTTATGGCACTATCCGGTCATCATCTTGTCCACACCACTGGAGCGACTCGGAACGTTTTCGCCACTACTCGCGGCTGGGCAAATCGCACTCACACTCTTGATTGCCGAATTATCGTACCGCTTCATCGAAACACCGATTCGCCGGAATGGATTCATCGCTTCGGTCCGTCAACTCGTATCGACACCGACGCATCCGAGTGCTCGCTTCGCTGCCACAGCCTGTGCGACCGCGCTCTCGCTTGTCCTCGTCGGAAATCTGACTATTTTGGCGTTCTCTGAATCAAAACCCGCTCAAGATGAGATTCCGGTCGTGAAAGTGCCGATGCCAAAAGACGAGACCCCGGACGTTCCAAAAGAACCGGAATCCGAAGACGCGAAAGAAGTACCGTCAGAAGATGAACCAACAGAAGAGAACAAGCCGTCACCTGAAGCACCAGACGAACGGACATGTCCACCGGCCCTCGCGATTGGCGACTCGGTCATGCTCGGGTTGAACGAATATTTGGCAGATGCCTTCCCGAACATGAAAATCGACGCTGAAATCGGACGACAAGTTCGAGATGCGATTCCGCTCGCGTCCGAGTATCAATCGTATAACGCCCCTGGTCATGTTGTGTTTCTTCACCTCGGGACGAACGGCGCGTTTAAAATGGAGCAGCTCGACACACTGCTCAAGCAGTTCGAGCGAGCAAATGAAATCTATTTGATCAACACACGCGTCCCTCGTCCATGGGAGAGCGAGGTCAACGAAAAACTTGCCCGGGCAAGTAAACTTCATGATAATGTTGCCCTCATCGATTGGCATCAGAAGTCAATCGGAAAAGAAGCTTATTTCGAAAGTGACGGGGTCCACTTGAATATTAAAGGGGCCGAGGCGTTCGGTCACGTGCTGAACGAAAAAATCGGCTGTCAATCCAACTAGGCTCTTGCGGGTGCAAGGGCCTAGTTTTTGATTGACTCAAATACATAATCTCTCGTTTCAGAACCATCGTAAATCGCCGTTTTTCATTCACAATAAAAGTAAATGAAAAAAGAGTGGAATCATCCACTCTTTCCTCGTTCATGTTCGATTGAATACATAACGACCAAGCAACTTCACATACGCCAGTCCTTCACGGATTATATATCTCCCTTTTGCCAGTGGCGGAGTCGGTGCATAGAGTGCATCGCTCTCGAGCTGGAAATAGAGCTTGGCAATGAGACGAGCACGTGGGACATGAAAATCATTCGTCACGATTGTCACGCCCGCTTCTCCCTCCCAAAATGGGCGAGTGTGCTCAAAGTTCTCAACTGTCGAAGTGGATGTGGTTTCGATACAGATCCTAGCCGGGTCAACCCCTTTTGTTATCAGTTCCCGTTCGATTACGAGCGCCTCTGCCATCCCTTCATCCGGTCCTTGTCCACCTGTCGCAATCAATTCCACGTGGGGATGTGCCTTCGCATACGCAGCGGCCACGTCAATCCGATGTTGGAGGGCTCGGGACGGTCTTGTCCCATTCACTTTCGCACCTAGAATGATGACGAACCGATATGTCCCTATCGCGTTCTTTCTCATGTTGTCACCTCTTACTTAAGCATTCTCTTCTAACCATACTCAAAGACAGACTCGAATGCACGAATCCGCCCTTTTACAAATTAAAGTAATTATTTTGTCATTAATATGAAATTATCATTTCAAATAACCAAAAATTGTTTTATGATGAGAGAGGTAAGACTTCTTGAGGGAGGACTGGTGACCCATGACAGATTCAGATAAATGGTTATCCACCCGCTTCTCGTATACACGCGATGCACGACTGTTTGCAGAGATTGAAGTCATCGAGCTCGACCCGTCTCACTATAAGTTCGTGATTCATCCGATGCCGCTTGGCGCTGGAGAATCGCCTTACATGCGACAAGGTCCCCTCGATTCAGGTCATCTCCCCTCTGCATTTGCCGACGTGAGCAGTGTCTATACGAGACAGCTTGATTGCTTACGTGCCGCGACACGTCTTGTCTCTTCGATTGGACCGGCTCGCTTCACGACCCATTAACTAAAATAGCGGAGCCACTTGCTGGCTCCGCTCAGCTTGTTGACGAACCAGGTCGCATCTTGCGACCTGGTTCGTCCTTTTTTGTGGTTCCCGGTTTCTTGAGGCGTTCTGCCCCTATAAAATTGAAGAAATGCTATGTAGACAGTCTTTTCTGGCCAACAGATTGGCCAGCTTCTTCATGTTTTGTACGGTGGCTGCCACCAGATTGGCGCGTTGGACCTTCTTGATCCCCCCTGTAGAAGGTGAAACGGAGCCCGTGGAGCTCTTTCCCGTCGGC